>JBQCDM010000027.1:0-6763 GCA_051961235.1 Nucleicultricaceae bacterium (SeqCode) | reverse complement strand
CACTTCTTATTTCTGGTCGTGAAAAGCTTACTGTTCAACATGTTCAAGAAATCTTCCGCACACACCATAAAGGTCTAACAGATGACATCCTTTTATGGTTAACAGAAGGAAATATCTCAAATCTAATCACCTTTGCCGAGCATGAGTTTGGTGAAATGCAGAATGTGATTTTTTGTGCGCGTGCCTTACAGCGTCACTTTGCAACGCTCTTAGAGCTTAAAGCAGAAACCAATAAGGGACTTTCATCCTCTGCTGCACTTTCGAAGCTTTCTCAAAAACCATTCTTTCAAACAGCAAAAATTTATGAGAAAATCTTACCGCGTTGGACTCAAGAAGATTTAATGCTTGGACTGAAGCAATCTTTAGAGCTCGAGAAACATGCAAAATCTTCTGTGGCCCCGCTTCAAGCAATTTTAGTTCAAACATTGTTAAATTCGGTTAATGTGCCGCTCAAAGGGAACGTTCTATGAAATTTATCGTGCATCAATTGACCAAACTACGCAGTAATTTTTGGAAAATGTCACATGGACAACATAGCAAATTACCCAGTGGTTTATGGAGCATTACCATTGCCAACATGCTGATTGCTATTTCAACCACGATGACTTTTAGTATTTCTCCCTTTTATCTGACAACCGTCCTTGGCATTAGTCTTCTCGGTATGGGGGTTATGGAAGGCTTTACTGAGGGCCTTTCCCAGATGAGTAAGCTTTTTTCAGGCATTAGTAGCGATGTTACAAAAAAAAAGAAACCAACACTTCTTTTTGGGATTTTGCTCACCGTTCTTTCAAAACCATTTTTTATACTCGCATCTGGCATTGGGCTTGTCATGACTTCCAAAATCATGGAACGTATTAGTAATGGCATCGTGTCAACGCCGCGTGACGCTTATGTGGCTGATATTTCAACCCGTGAAAACAGAGGTAGCTCTTTTGGTATCATGATGACGGGCAAAACCGTTGGATGCATTATTGGACCGTTTCTTGTTTCATTTTTAATGATTTTTACAGACGATCTTCGCGCATTGCTATGGCTTGGCTTTATTCCTTGCCTTACAGCTATGGTTCTTATTTGGAAGTTTTTACCTGAAAAGGAAAATGCACCAAACATAAATGAGAAGAAAGCTGTTGCGAACGCTTATGAGCGAAAATTTCACTTCCATGACATCCTTGCGATGCCACACACATATTGGACGCTTATCATTGCATCGTCATTGTTTATGGTTGCTCGATTTAATGATGGATATTTATCGCTGCGTCTTGAGGAGCTCGGAACACCAAAATCTATTTGCGTTGCAACAATTGGTATTTTTAACGCTATTTCTGCACTCTGTTGCTTTCCAATTGGCAAGCTCTCTGACTATATTAATCGCTCAACCCTTCTCTACTTTTCATTTATCACCCTTTTCCTATCCAATATTTGTTTTATTTTTGCAGATGGCATGTGGCTTGGTATGTTAGGTGTGATTTTCTGGGGGGCACAACGTGGAACGTCTCAAATTCTTTTCTCAGCTATTATTGCAGACGAAGCGCCACGACATGTTATGGGAACAGCGATTGGATTATTCTACATTATTGGGGGCGTTATTTCTCTCATTGCAGGGTCTGTTGCTGGATTTATTTCCAATAACAATCTATCAGGGATTTTCTACTTTGGCGCTGTCACATCCTTTATCGCATTGCTGTATTTGGCTTATAGAAACACCAGAGAACGTTCATGTGTAACTGAAGAAAAAGAGATTAGAGAGATATCACCTTCTGCCCAGAGCCTGAATGCGGATACTTAAAGCTTCGGAGCACCGTGTTCAACACCAGATCGTCCCAGCAACAATGGCACATCCATCGATGAACAAAAACGGGTATTGCAATCACAGGCCGTTTTGAAGTCTTTCTAAAAGACGATCTAAATCTTCTAAAGTTTTAAAATGAATAATAAGCTGCCCTTCACTACCCTTAATTTGAAGATCAGTTTTAAGTCCAAAAAGCGCTGTCATCATGCTTTTGAGCTTTTCTTGATCTCCCTCAGGTATCGATGTGGAAGAGGATGCTGACACATTCGACGTTGCAGCTTTAGGGGGTTTTTCTTTTGGCTCTTGCGTTAATTTTTCAGCTTGTCGCACACTCAGGCCTTGACGAATAATCTTTTGTGCAATCTCTTCTGCATTATCGAGATTGATTAATGTCCGTGCATGACCTGCCGTGAGTTGACCTGAGCTGATATATTCTTTTACTTTAATTGGTAGATTAAGCAATCGAAGTGTATTGGCGATATGGCTTCGACTTTTACCAATGATTTTCCCGAGCTCTTCTTGCGTATGCCTAAAATCACTCATAAGGCGCTGATAGCCTTCCGCTTCTTCAAGTGGGTTCAGGTCCTGCCGTTGAACGTTCTCAATAATGGCGGTCTCAAGAGCTTCTTGATCACTCATTTCACGAATGATCACAGGAACTTCTTCAAGTTCTGCTTTTACTGCAGAGCGCCAACGCCGCTCGCCAGCGACAATTTCGTATCCTTCGGTATGATTATCCAAAGGCCGCACAATAATCGGCTGGATAATGCCTTTTTCTTTTACAGAAGCAACCAGTGAATCAAGTCCATCTTCATCAAAGTAGCTACGCGGTTGATACTTGCCGGGGCGAACTTTGTTAAGCGGTAATAATTGAATGCCGAGCGTTTCACGCATTGTTTCATCGAGATCAACCCCATCTGGACCTAATATTGCAGATAAGCCTCGACCCAGCGATCGTGATGTTGTCATATCAGCCATTTGCAACCATCTCCCTCTTAAGCATTTCACCGGCAAGTTTCATATATGCCATGGATCCTGCGTTTTGAAAATCATAAAGCACAACTGGTTGACCGTGTGATGGTGCTTCCGAAACACGCACACTACGCGGAATAACCGTATTAAAAACTTTATCTCTAAAATGATGTCGTGCATCGGCTTCCACTTGTGCCGACAAAGCGCTACGCTTATCATACATGGTTAACACAATACCTGAAAGCTTGAGCGCCTTATTAAAATGCGCTTTGACGCGTCGAATTGTTTCAATGAGCCGTGCCAATCCATCTAGTGCATAAAACTCACATTGGAGCGGAACAAGCACTTCATCGGCAGCCGTTAACGCATTGACCGTCATCAATCCAAGAGCAGGCGGACAATCAATCAGAACATAATCAAAATCTTTTCCCTCGCGTGCGAGTGATTCTTTGAGTTTAAATTCGCGTTTTGGTAGTCCTACAAGCTCCACTTCAGCGCCTGCTAGGTTTGTAGAAGCGGATGCTAACCATAGACTTGGGATTTTAGTTTTATGAATACAATCCGCCATAGGCTTTAAACCTAAAAGAAATTCATATGTCCCATAGATATTATTGCGTTGAAACTCTCCAACACCCGTAGAAGCGTTACCTTGGGGGTCTAGATCAACCAATAGAACTTTTTTGTGTATAGATGCGAGAGATGTTGCTAAATTAACGGACGTTGTTGTCTTACCAACCCCACCCTTTTGATTCACAACCGCGATAATTTTCATGTCTTGCCCCGACGTTTTGAAGTGACCTTTGAAATGCGAAGTATTTTACTTTTTTCGTTTGTTATACTCGCATATTCTTCACAATCAAACAACCACCTCTCGCGTGTTTTTTTGAGTTCTTCGTTATATTTTTCTCCCTTTGGAAAGAGAAAGTATCCGTCCGGTTTCAAATGAGGTCTTGCTAATAGTATTAACTGATACAAGGGTGCCACAGCGCGCGCTGTAATAACATCAGCGTTTAAGGGGGTTAAATTTTCAATACGTTCACTCACAACATCAAAGGACAGGCCAAGCTTCTCTCGGACCATCATCAGAAAATTTGCTTTTTTTTGCACAGATTCAATACACGTAACAGTGTGATGCGTCAGAAGCGCCATAACGACGCCTGGGAATCCAGCACCCGATCCAATATCAACAATGTTACTTGGCTTTTCTGGAAGATAACGAATCAATTGGGCTGAGTCGAGAACATGACGTTCCCAAATCGTATCGATTGTGGATGGGCCTATGAGATTTAAGACTTCTTGGGACTGAACAACGAGATCAACATACGTTTGAAGTTGATTGAATGTTTCACGTGAAACATTCAATCCGCGTGATAAAAAGAACTCAATATCAATCATTTAGCTATTCATGGACTCGTAAAATTCTGCATTGCTCTTCGTAGCGCGAAGCTTATCAAGTAAGAATTCCATCGATTCCTGAGAGCCCATAGGATTAAGAATACGACGTAACACCCAAACTTTAGAGAGCTGAGCCTTATCAAGCAACAACTCTTCCTTACGCGTACCTGAGCGTGTAATATCAATCGCTGGGAAGATACGCTTATCGGAAAGCTTGCGATCCAAAATAATTTCGCTGTTACCCGTACCTTTGAATTCTTCAAAAATAACTTCATCCATACGCGAACCTGTTTCAACCAAAGCCGTTGCAATAATTGTGAGTGACCCGCCTTCCTCAATATTACGTGCAGCACCAAAAAATCGCTTAGGGCGTTGCAAGGCATTGGCATCAACACCACCCGTTAAGACCTTACCGGAAGAAGGCACAACGGTGTTATAGGCACGCGCAAGACGTGTAATAGAGTCAAGCAAAATAACAACGTCTTTCTTATATTCCACCAAACGTTTTGCTTTTTCGATAACCATTTCAGCCACTTGCACATGTCGTGTTGCTGGCTCATCAAAAGTGGAGCTCACCACTTCACCCTTAACCGAGCGAATCATATCGGTCACTTCTTCAGGACGCTCATCAATCAACAAAACAATAAGATATGCTTCTGGATGATTAATGGAAATAGAGTGCGCGATTTGTTGAAGCATAATTGTCTTACCAGAACGTGGCGGGGCTGTAATAAGCGCACGTTGTCCTTTACCCAAAGGGCTTGTAAGATCAATAACGCGTGGCGTGAGATTGTCCTTGTAGGTTGGATCATTAATTTCAAGATTAAATCGATTTTCGGGATAAAGGGGTGTGAGGTTATCAAAATTGATGCGATGTTTGACTTTTTCGGGCGATTCAAAGTTAATGCTATTGACCTTCAACAGTGCAAAATAGCGTTCAGAATCTTTAGGTGCTCGAATTTGCCCCTCAACAATATCACCCGTACGCAAACCAAATCGGCGGGCTTGGCTTGGGGAGACATAAATATCGTCCGGACCAGGGAGATAGTTTGCCTGCATTGATCTCAAAAAACCAAAACCATCTTGAAGAATTTCAACGACACCCTCACCATAAATCGGAACATCATTTTCTGCTAATTTCTTAAGAATTGCAAAGATCAGATCTTGCTTCTTCATGGTGCTGGCATTTTCGATTTGATTTTCTTCTGCCAATGCTAAAAGTTCAGCTGCTGACTTAGCCTTGAGATCAAGTATATGCATTATATTATATCAACCTACTTTGTCTGGAAAAAAAAAGAATAGTTATTGAAGACCCGTAAAACAATGAGTCTTATCCACCTATACAACTAGAATGGTTTCAATACAACCAAAAAGACGATAAAAACAAGTAAAAGTGTCGGAATTTCATTAAGAATGCGATAAAATGAAGCTTCATGGCGATATTCAAGGCGCAAAAATCGCTTGTGAGTGGACACAAGATACCCATGAAATCCTGCCAAAACAAAAACCAAACTCAATTTAGCATGCAACCAGCCTGCGTGTGCAGAAAAAATGCCAGGGATCAACAAAAGCAAGCTCCCAAATAGGAAAGAAGCCAGCATCGCCGGCGTTGCAATAATGCGGATAACGCGCGCTTGCATCAAAAGCATGACATCCACAACATCAGGTTTATCCTTATTGATCGTCTGATAGATAAACAAACGCGGTACATACCACAACCCAGCCATCCAAGACATCACTGAAATAATATGAAGCGCTTTAAGGGTAAGGTAATGGGATGTTAAAAAGTCAAGCACGCCGAACTCCATTGCAACATTTAGAACAGTCTGTATATAGCATAGACGAGGCCTTCGTTGAAAGAGCCGGTTCATTCAATGCCTGAATTACAAGGTCTTGTAAAGCCTCAATAAAGGATGGAGAGACCCCAACCGTTGGCACACGGCAATAAAAAGGCACACCCGATTCTTCTGCAATTTTTTTAAACTCAACGTCAAGTTCAATCAATGTTTCTGAATGTTCCGACACAAAAGACAAAGGAACAAGGACAATACCTTTTCCTTCTTGGCCACATTGACGAATTTCATCATCAGCGTATGGCTTGATCCACTCAACAGGCCCCACACGGCTTTGATAACACACGCGCCAATCTAAGGAATCATCACCCAAAAATTGCACAATGGCTCTTGCCGTTGCTTCTACTTGGTCTGGATAAGGATCACCCGCATCCACAATACGCTTCGGTAAACCATGAGCCGAAAATAGAATGCGATAGGGACTGCTTATAACCTGCTTTTTTATAGCCTCTTTCAGCAATAAGGCTTGCGCTTCCACAAATCCCTGATTTTCTGGGTAACAACACACAGAATGCACAGGCACCCTAAGACCTGCCTTCTGGTGGAAGGTGAGCCATTCATTGATGGAAGAACCCGAAGTTGTCGTTGAAAACTGTGGGTAGAGAGGAAGCAGGACAATGCGTTTGGGTGGATTTTCTTTCCATCCTTGGATCAACGCGTCTGCACGCGGATGCCAGTAACGCATGGCAATGTGCACAGAAAAATCATCACCGAGAAGGCGCTGTAGAGCATTTTTTTGCAAAATAGTATTTTC
>JBQCDM010000026.1:0-4557 GCA_051961235.1 Nucleicultricaceae bacterium (SeqCode) | reverse complement strand
AGGCGTCATATTAAACTCTGTGAAGGAATCTAAAGCTGTTTTGTATTCCATGCGGCGTCCGATTTGTGGGTTGATATCCCACTCTTCAAATAATTTGCGCATAAATGGAACTTCGTAATGAATACCTGTCACACAAAGATGTCCAAGCGGTTGAATCCAGATTTTTTGGTGCGCGGTTGCTAAGTAGTAATAATTTGCAGCCGGGCTTAATTCACCAAAGGTGTCAGTATAGGCATAGCTAAATTTCCCAGATTCATTGAAGTCTAAAATAGCATTTCGAAGCTCTTGAACCTGTGAAATACCAATTTTGGGCTCGCGAATTTCCGTAATAATACCAATAATGTTTGGGTCAGACTTAGCGCGTTCTATCATCTCCACAAGAGCGCGAAGGGAAGAGGGTTTTTCCTCAAGTAAGGAGCGAAGCGTAAAAGATGTTTGGGTTTCGTGAATGCTACCATCCAGTTTGATGTGCAGGACGGAACCTGGTTTTGCTTGAGGTGCTGCTTTTTCTTTTGAAATAAAGAAAATAGAAGCAAGTCCTATGACCACTAAAAACCCAATTAACGCAAAAAAACGACCAACCCACTTCATCATTTTTTTATTCCTTCTCAGATTTTGTTATCGTTAAATCAGGTGCCTCAATGGACTTCATGCCAATAACGTTATATCCGCAATCAACATAATGAATTTCTCCCGTCACGCCGGATGCAAGATTCGAGAGAAGGTAAAGGCCTGCATTCCCGACTTCTTCTTGTGTCACATTTCGACGAAGGGGGGCGTTATATTGATTCCATTTCAAAATATAGTTGAAATCACCAATGCCAGATGCAGCAAGTGTTTTAATAGGGCCAGCGGAGATAGCGTTCACGCGAATATTACGATCGCCCAAATCAACAGCAAGGTAGCGCACACTCGCCTCGAGCGCTGCTTTTGCAACACCCATAACATTGTAGTGCGGCATAACCTTTGCGGCACCATAATACGAAAGCGTTAAGAAACTGCCGCCATCATTCATAATGCGTGCACCTTCTCTGCAGACTTCTGTGAAAGAATAGCACGAGATATCGAGCGTGTTTAGAAAGTTCTGACGTGTTGTATTGTAGTATTTACCCGTGAGTTCGTCTTTATCGGAAAATCCAATGGCGTGGATAACAAAATCTATTTTTCCCCATTCTTTTTCTATGCGTTCAAACAAAGCCTTAATGCTGTTGGACTCTGACACATCACATGGAAGGATAAGGTTAGAATTCAAAGATTCAGCAAGGGGGACAACACGTTTATAAAGTGCATCTCCTAGATAGGTGAAAGCGAGTTCTGCGCCTTGTTCGGAAAGTTTTTGTGCAATCGCCCAGGCAATAGATCGATTGTTTGCAACGCCCATAATCACGCCTTTTTTGCCACGCATAAGTGGAAACGATGCGGAGTGGGAGGTTTGAGAATCAACAGTTGTAGTCATAATAACTCCTAAAATTTGCTCAGGATTCTATCATAATAGTTGCAAGTGTACACCCATAAGTCGCATCACCTTTATGAAATGCTCTTCTGCAGCTATAAAATAATTCTGGTGATGTATATGTGTTAACAGGCACTTGATCAAAAGAGAGAATGCCTTCTTGGCGGAGTTGCATTTTGGCAAAACCTGGCAAGTCAAAAAGATAATGTTGTGGTTGATTGCTGGATTCAAAAAAAATCTCTGCCGTTTTGTCTTGTTCCATAAATTTATCAAAAAAGACTTGGTCTACTTCATAGCTTTCTTGGTGAATACAAGGGCCAATGGAGGCAAGAATGCTTTCTCTTCGAGCTCCTAGCTCAACCATTTTAGAGATTGCTTCACGGATAATGCCCAAATATGCTCCTTTCCACCCCACATGAATGGCACCAGCAATGCGTTCTCGGGGTTCAAAAAGGAGGAGTGGAATACAATCGGCCGTTTGTACGCCAATAACGAGATGGGGCGTTTTGGTAATAAGACCATCCACTTCAGGCGGAGTAAAGTAATCGAAGGGTTTTTCTACGACAAGAACATCACGTCCATGGACTTGTTTTGCAGAAAGAGGCAGGCGCGATGGATCACCATAGTAGGCCGCAATTCTTTCGCGGTTTTCATGCACAGCCTCCTGTGTATCTCCTTTGGAAAGCGAAAAATTCAAAGAGGATAAGAGACCCGTACTGGCGCCTCCTTGTCTTGAAAAAAAGGCATGTTTCACATGGGAGCAGGAAATAATTTTTTCCGAATGGAAAGGTACGAGACCTGTCATGATGGTGTATCTCCTTGTGATCGTAGAGCTAGTACTTTAAAAAGCCTACCCATCTGATTTGGATGCGTCAAGCGCTGAACAGCATGCTCTATTGAATGCTGGTCGTCTTTTGATGCGTGCTTTATTAATTGAGCTGCGCGCACATCGATGCCTTGTTGTTTTAAGAAATCGCCTTGGTCTATAAGTGTACATGCTAATTTGGGGTGATGTTGAAACTTCTTGTAGAGCGTTCCAAAATCAATGAGCGTTGTAAGATCGCTCAGCCCTGGGTCTTTAAAAGGATCTACTTTTTTGTGATGTTGCACTGCCTGCAATGTGCTTTTTTTTGGGCAGGTGGTGTATCCATAATCAATCCATAATCCAAAACCACCATCATGAGAGAGTAGCTCTTCAAAAACGAGCATGGCTTGTTGCTGTTCGCTTGAATATTCAAGGATATCCCCTTCTTGATACGTATCATCCGTATTAAGTGAAAAGGGAAGGGGGCAAGGATTATCCTCAACAATTGGTTGAAAGCGTTTTAGAGAATCCACGTAAACGACTTTAATTTCATGCCACTGGTGTTTATGCAAGATAAACTGACGCACGGGAAATACATCTAAAAATTCATTGGCTAAAATAAGAAACGGGCCTTTTCCCTTGAGCGATAAAAGTGATTCTATTCTCTCATGAAAGGTAAGAGGATGATGCTCTTTTAATGGGAGAAGAGCGTTTTTAAAGGAAGGATTGATCTCCAAAAAATGAAGATCAAGTTTAGGGGTGAATGACTTAATTTGGCCAAAGGTTCTCAAAACATCTCTCATGAGGGTACCCCGACCAGGACCGCATTCAATGAAAGAAAAACGATCAGAATGCAGAAATTTAGAATGCATCACGTGGTCGATAAACCAAAGAGCTATCATTTCACCAAATAGCTGGCTGACTTCAGGTGCTGTGATAAAGTCACCGCGACCGCCAATGGCTTCTTTCGATCGATAGTACCCCTTTGTTTCGTGATTCAAGGCATAGCGCATATATGTCTCAATCGAAACAGGCCCTATTTGTTGGATGATCTGATGTAAGGAGTTAAATTTTTGCCTTAAATCTTCTGTAGGCATACAATGCACCAATCAACATTAATGGAAGGCTTAACAACTGTCCAAGTGTGAGGAAAGAGAAAAAATAACCAAGATTAGCATCAGGCTCTCGAACAAATTCTACAAGAAAACGGAATGTTCCGTATAAAAGTAAGAATGTTCCAGCGATAACGCCTGGGTATTTTTTTGTTAGGTTTTTAAGGGTAAGACCGCGTAAGCAGAGAAAAATCAGGACGCCTTCTAATAGAGCTTCATACAATTGGCTTGGATGACGAGGCAGGCCATCGGTGCCTGGAAAAATGGTCGCCCCAGGAAGGTCTGTCGCACGTCCAACTAACTCAGCATTAACGTAATTGGCAAGGCGTCCAAAAAATAAGCCAAAAGGTACACCGGAGACAATCAAATCTGCAAACGACGAGAATTTTAAATGATTCTTTCGACAGTACAGCACAACTGCAATCACCATGCCAATGAGTCCTCCATGGAAGGACATGCCTGGGTGCCATAGCATGAAGATTTCAAGAGGATGATCCATATAATAGGAGAAGTTGTAAAAAAGTACCTGACCTAAACGTCCTCCAACGACAATTCCGAGTGTTGCCCAGATAATAAAGTCATCCATCATCTTGATAGGAAATTGGAAGTATCCTTGTTTGATCAGCTGCCTACAATACATCCAACCCAGCGAAATGCCAGCCATGTAAGCAAGGCCATACCAACGAATCTGCAGTGCGCCAATTTCAAGAGCAATCGGATCAATGTGTAGGTAGGGCATGACAAAGTGAATCATCGATAAGGGTCATCCTTTCTAAGGTAAGATACATATTGCTTAATACCATCTTCAAGGCTGGTAAAAGGTCTCGCATAGCCGGCATTCTTCAGTTTATCCATATTTGCCTCCGTAAAATATTGGTATTTTTCACGAAGTGTGAGAGGCATATCGATGAACTCGATATTATTAGAGTAACCGAGCGCTGTAAAAACAGCGCATGCCAAATCGTAAAATGAGCGTGCTTTTCCAGAGCCCACATTAAACAAACCAGATTTCGCTTTATTTTCATAAAACCAGTGCATGACATTGGTGCAATCATCAACCCAGATAAAGTCTCTCAATTGCTCGCCGTCTTTATATCCGTCTTTATAAGACTTGAAGAGCTTTGCAGGACTACCATTTTTTACGGATTCAAAAATGTGCTTTACGACACTCATTTGTTGGCCTTTAT
>JBQCDM010000025.1:0-11659 GCA_051961235.1 Nucleicultricaceae bacterium (SeqCode) | reverse complement strand
CGAAGGAGAGCATATACTGATAACAGCCAAATCCAAGTGCTCCACCGATTTTGAGGCTCTTGTCGCTGATAAGATAGAGGCTGGTTGAGAGAGTAATGATTGTAAAAGGCAACAGCGCTAAGCGAAGCGGTAGCCCCCGCAACGTATGCTGAAGGGCGACTTTTATACCCCAGAAAATAAAGAGCAAAATAATAAAGTGGCGCGTAAATCCTAGATATTGAAAGGCAATATCACTCATATATGCGCCCATTTCTCCAAAAACATTCTCTGTTGGGCCATTAATGGATACGTTGTAAGAATTATCGAGCGGGTCATAGTTCATAAAACAGATCAGCAGAAAAAAGCCGATGCCCATCAAAAATAAGCCTGCACATTCAAAGGCGCGTTGTTTTAGAAAAAACGTGACACTTTGTGGAAATAGATTGCGTTTTACCGATTTGGAAGAGCGCATAGAACTCACTTGCTTCAAATATTACACGCATAATCTACCCAGAGTTACGTCCTGTGGCAAACCCAAAGTTAATATTTACGATGAAGCGCTGCATTTATGTAACAAAAGGTCAAAAAGAAAAGGCGGAGCAAGTATGTTGGCTGCTCCGCCCGATTTAAAGAATTACTTAAACAAATGTTTCTTTATTTCAACAGAAATTTCCTCTAAAGCCACTTCGACCGCAGGCACTGAATCATTCATATGCAAGAAGGCATGAATGAACCCTTCATAACACTTCTGTGTTGTTGGAATGCCTGCTTCTTGAAGTCGTTTAGCATAGGCTTGTCCTTCGTCTTTGAGAGGATCAAAGCCAGCCGTGACCACATGGGCAGGGGGTAATTTAGACAAATCAGTTTGCTTCAGTGGAGAACATTCAGGAAGAGGGATGTCTGCCGGTGAACGTACATAGTTATCCACGTAATACTTAACCCGTTCAGTGGTCAGGAAGAATCCTGTTGCATAGTCCACATAAGATTGCGTTGAGCAACTAAGATCCAGTGCAGGATAGAGCATCAATTGAAAAACAGGTTGTACTACATCCAAAGACCGCAGTCTTTGCGCCGTAATGGCTGTCATATTGCCGCCTGCACTATCGCCACTAATACCAATGCGTGTTGTATCCATATTGTAATGGTGACCATTATGCGCAACCCATTGATAGGCCGCAAGGCAATCATTAGGTCCTGTTGGAAACTTATGTTCTGGTGCAAGACGCCATTGAACGGATACAACAATGACACCAGCAAAATGTGCAAAATGCCTACAAACTGAGTCATGGGTTGCGATGTCACCGCGTTGCCAACCACCACCATGATAGAAGATTAATACAGGGAGTTTGGTGTCAAGCTTTGGGGTATAGATGCGAATAGGAATCATAACATTCGCATCGGAAGAGGGAATGGTAAGGTCCTCAACACGCGCTAGTGTGAGTGGCCAACCAGCATGAGCGAGTGCAAAATTCAGATAGTGGTGACGACCTTCTTGCACAGGGCTTTCAGTTTCATGAGCATCGTGATTAAGTGTATGATGCACATTGGCTGGCTTTGTTGGTGAAGCTGGCGCATTTAATACGTCCAAAAATGCTTTGATGTTGGGATCGAGCTTGGAAATGTCAACCATTGTAAAACCTCAATTTATTTTTTATACAGTTCTTATTATAAATAGTTATACCCTGAATCAGTAAAGAAAAGGATAACATTTTATAATTTTCCCGTATCAATTTTATTATAGGCCGCTTCGTTTTGATTCCTCTGCTTATAAGCGTTGAGGTGAGATAAGATAAAAATGTGAAATGGGGTACACTTGTTCATGTGTTTCTTTATCTTCAAGCCACAAGGCATAGGCTGCAAAGTGAAGTACAGAGCGGTTTTCTTCTAAGCCAGCGTCATCGATCAATGCAACATGATAATTATATCGAGAGAATGGGCGGGTTTGAAAAAACTCTTTACTGAGCGGGGTGTGCCATCTGAATTCCCACTGATACTTTTGAGAAGGGTTTCGCGGACTTGGCAATTGTATGCTCCCACTTGATAGGCCAGGTTTTAAAAATTGAGCAATCGTATCTGTTTGTAGCAGGGGAACATCTGTTATTAAGGGGCGTGCTGCCGGCTTTGGTGCTTTTAAATAAAACAGACCATAAAAAGAAGTAGCATCTTCTAGGTCTTTATTGCGCGTAACCCTTATCCTATATGCTGAAAATTGATCATGAATGCTCGAATTTTGCATTCCTTTATCATCTATTAATTGAATAGATTGTGTGTAATTTTCATCATTCAGCTTTAAGTAATCCGATTGAATAAGGTCGGAATGCCAGAATGCTGTCCAAGTATAGTATGCGTTTGTTTTATCATCATAAAGGGTCACTTCATGCTGGTGAGGGATCATTTTCAAAAAAGTTTTGATGTGATGAATCTGAGGACGGGGGGCTGATGGCCCTTCTGCCTTTTGGCTAGTTTTTTCTGTTTCCCTAAAGTCAGATAGAGATGCTGATGCAGGAGTTGTTGCTAAAACAATAAAGTAAATATAATAAAAAGCTCGCATGTTTTCACCTTTTAAAAGTACATTTTTTGAATTTAAAATGAATAGTTTAAATATTTATTAATTCATTGTTTTAATTAAGCAATGAATTAAATGTTGTTGTTGAATTTACTTATTTGTTTATTCTGTTTTATTTTGAGCCAATGTACAGGTGGATGCAGGTTCATCTCTCAAGGTATCACTTGACCAGCCGCCACCTAAAGCTTTTGCAAAGTTAACGATTGAGATTCGATAGTCGCGTTTAGCTGTCACGTAATCGAGCTCAGCTGTGTAAAGCGTGCGTTCTCCATCAAGGAATTCTAGGTATGTGCTATAACCCACCTTGTAGCGTTTAGAGAGAATATCAACAGCATTCTTTCTGCTATCCACTTGCGCCTTTAAAGACAGCAAACGTTTTTTGGTTGTGTCTATGGCGGTTTTTGTGGTGATCACTTCTTTAAATGCGGTAATGACAATTTTTTTGTAATTAACAATATTTTGTTCTTTGATAGCAAACGCAGTATCAACTTTAGCAGGTTTTGAAAGGTCAAAAATAGGGCCATTCAAATTGCTCTGGAGTTGCCATGTGCGGGCTGAACTTTGTAAAAGTTTATCAAGATTGCTGCTGCTTAATCCAAAAATGGCAGAAAGTGAGAGTGTGGGAAAATAATCAGCACGCGCAACACCCACCAAGGCATTCGATGCGATGAGATCTTGTTCGGCGGCATAAATGTCGGGGCGTCGCTCTAAGAGTGTCGATGGTAAGTTCAAAGGCACATCAGGCAGTGTGATGGCGTCATCCAGATGTTCTTCTCCTTTGATGGATTGTTCAATAAGCTCTCGAGGCGTGCGACCCAATAAAACAGCAAGGGCACCCAGTTGCTCAACACGACTTTGTTGAAGGTTTTCAAGTGTTGCTTTTGTGGAGCTGACTTCTGCTTCTGCTTGGTCGAGATTGAGTTTATCTAAGTTACCCAGTCTGTTTTGTTTTTCTTGATAGGCGAGTGCATCTGTTCTTGATTTTAACGTTTTGGTGGTGACGAGAATTTGCTCGTTCAAGGCGCAAAGATTAAAGTATCCTGCTGCAATGTCACTTAAAACGGTAAGACGTATGGCCTCTCGATTGGCTAAAATACTTAAAAGTTGTGATTGTGCCGCTGCAATATTGTTGCTGACGCGTCCCCATAAATCCACTTCATAATTAAAGACAGAGGAAAGGTTGTAATCGTTATAAGGTTTATCGCTTAAAGGGAATCCAGCCATTATGCTTTCTGAGCTATTGCTTACACGATTGGCATGGCTTGAAAGCGCAATATTAGGAGCGCGATCACTTTCAGCTGTATTATATTGAGCACGCAATTGTTGAATTTTTGCCATTGCAAGGTGCAGATCCAAATTCGCCTGCAACCCTTCTTTTAAGAGAGCGGTTAATTGAGGATCGTTAAATTGGCGCCACCACTCTAATGATAAGAGATTCTCGGTTTGATCCGATGTTGCTGCTTCTGACTTCGATCCCCATGAATCAGGCATGTCAAGATTTGGACGTTCATAATCAGGGGCAAATGAACAAGCAGAGAGAAGTAAAACCAAACTGAGGCAAACTTTATTCATGGGAATGATCTTTCCGAGATTTAGAAGAGGAAGAGCCGGGTGCAATCTGACTAATCAATTTGTAGAACATAGGCACAAAAAGAATAGCAATACACGTGGCAGCTAGCATGCCACCAATGACACCGGTGCCAATAGAATGTCTGCTTGCAGCACCAGCGCCTGAGCTGGTTGCAAGAGGTACGCATCCTAAAATAAAGGCAAGGGACGTCATCACAATGGGCCTAAAGCGAAGCTTGGCTGCTGCAATAGCAGATTCAAGGAAGGAGAGGCCTTCAGCGTGCTTTAATACAGCAAATTCCACAATTAAGATGGCATTTTTGGCGCCAAGACCAATGAGGGTGATCATACCGACTTGGAAATAGACGTCATTGCTGAGCCCGCGTAGCCAAACGGCAACGACTGCTCCAAAGACCGCAAAAGGAACGGCAGTAATAACCGCAAACGGCAACGACCAACGTTCGTATTGGGCAGCCAGAATGAGGAAGACCATCAAAATACCAAAAATAAAGGCAAAGGCACTCGAGCCACTTGAGGCTTTTTCTTGGTAGGCAGAACCCATCCACGATAAAGCATAATCTTTGGATAGCATTTCCTTTGCTATATCTTCCATGGCGGCAATCGCTTGTCCCGAGCTATATCCGGGTGCCGGTTCTCCCATGACTTTAGCGGAGGGGAAAATATTAAAGCGTTCTACAAGGTCTGGCCCTACAATGCGTTTCATTGTAATAAGCGAGCTTAAAGGCACCATCTTTTGATCAGGTCCTTTCACATAAACATGGCGCAAATCTTCTGGTTTATCTCGAAATGCTCCTTCTGCTTGAATCAAGACTCTAAAGCTTCTTCCATAAAGGCTGAAGTCATTAATGTAGTAGTTTCCAAAAGTGCTTTGTAAGACAGCAAATACCCGATCAATAGGAATGTTCAATGCTTTTGCCTTTGCTCGGTCGAGTGTCGCATAATATTGCGGAACATACGGTGATACGGTTGTTTGAACATTGCGAAGTTCGGGTCTTTTCTTCGCTGCTTCAACAAACGCTCCTGCAACTTGAGCAATTTCAGCAACACTGGCGCCTGACTTGTTTTGTAGATATCCCTCAAAACCGCCTGTAATACTCATACCGGTGATGGGGGGCGGGTTGATGGCTAGAACAAAAGCGTCCTTAATGTCTGCATTGATTCCCATAAGCCGTCCCGTAAGGGACCTGGCATCGGATTGAAGAGCTTTACGTTCATCCCAATCTTTAAGAGAAATAAAGGATGCGCCTGCACTTGATTTGTTTGCAAATGTGAAAAGATCAAATCCTGCAAACATGACGATGCTTCGTGTTTCAGGTTGCTGAAGCGCGCGCTCTGTTACAGTTTTTGTAACAGCTAATGTGCGATCAAGTGATGCTCCAGGCAATAACATAGGCACAACCATCACATAACCTTGATCTTCTTCAGGAACGAGAGAGTTTGGAATCTGCTTAAATAAAGTATACGTGGTGATGATCAGCACAGCAAAAAGTGTTAAGCCAAGTTTTGCATGTTGCAGGAAGAAAGAAACGGCGCGTGTGTAGTGATCTGTGAGCCGCCCAAACCACGCATTAAAAATTTGCAGGAATTTATAGGGTTCACTGTGTGTGGGTTTCAAAATTAAAGCGCATAAAGCGGGGGTTAATGTTAATGCCACAATACCAGAAATAATAACCGAAACAGCAATGGTACTGGCAAATTGCTTATACATTTGACCGGTAAGTCCACCCATAAACCCAACTGGAATGAACACCGCACACAACACAAGAACAATGGCAACAACAGGCCCTGTCACTTCTTCCATGGCTTTGATTGCCGCTTGTTTTGGAGAGAGTTTTTCTGTTGTCATGATGCGTTCAACATTTTCAAGCACAACAATCGCATCATCCACCACAATACCAATGGCAAGCACCATACCAAATAAGGTTAAGAGATTAATGGAGAATCCGAGTAGATACATACCTGCAAACGTTCCAATTAATGATACAGGAACAGCAAGCAGCGGGATGAGTGTGGCGCGTGCATTTTGTAGAAAGAGATAGACCACAAAAACAACCAAGAGAATCGCTTCAGCTAAAGTCATAACCACTTCATGGATCGAAACTTCCACGAATTTCGTTGTATCAAAGGGAAGGGCATAGGAGACACCTTCAGGAAAACGCGCGGAAAGCTCTTCCATTCTTTTATTAACAGCAGCGGTCACAGCAATAGCATTGGCCCCCGGTTGTAAATAAATACCAATGGCAACTGACGGTTTGCCATTATAGCTTGCAGCAAAACTATAGTCTTGCGCGCCAAGCTCTATGCGCGCCACATCTTTAAGTTTTAAACTTGATCCATCGGGATTAGCCCGAAGAACGATTTCCTCAAATTGACGTGGTTCTATAAAACGTCCAAGTGTTTTAACGGTATAAGTAAAGGCTTGAGGTGTTCCAGCCGGCTGTTGACCCAATTGCCCAGCCGCGAATTGTGAGTTTTGCTCCTTTATGGCAGCTGCAATGTCATCGGTTCCTAGATTATATTGAGCCATTTTATCGGGACGAATCCAAATACGCATGGAGTAGTCTTTTGCACCAAAGATCGTGGCATCACCCACACCAGGAACGCGCTTTAATTCATCCAAAACATTCAGCAAGGTGTAATTGCTGATGTAGATCGGATCATATTGTCCTGAAGGTGAATACATGGTGATGACTTCAAGAATCGAACTTGATCGCTTGGTAACAGTGACACCTTGTTGCCTTACATCGTCCGGCAGTCTTGCAAGTGCTGCTTGCACGCGGTTGTTAACATCAATAGTTGCCTGATCAGGGTCAGTCCCGATTTCAAAGGTAACGGTTAAGGTCAATTGTCCACTGTCTGTGCTGGTTGAGCGCATATAGAGCATGTTTGGAACACCGTTGATTTGTTGCTCCAAAGGCGCTGCAACAGTTCCAGAAATAACTTCAGCAGATGCACCGGGGTAAGAGGTTGTCACCACAACATCGGGCGGAATAATATCTGGGTATTGGGCAATGGGAAGTCCCCTGATTGCCATGAGACCAGATAAAACAATGATAATCGAGAGAACCGATGCAAAAACAGGTCGCTCAATAAAGAAACGAGAAAACATAATCTTACCCTTTTTGTCCTGTGGCCCCTGCAGCTGCAGGTCCTTGGTGCGGAGGATTTTGTGGTGCATTCACTTGGACAGGCGCATTTGGTCTGACTTTAATCATGCCTTCCGTGATAATTTTGTCTCCGGTTGTTAATCCTTCCTCAACAAATCTTTTGCCCTCTATGAGGAGGCCCAACTTAATCGGTTTAATCACGGCTGTATTTTCTGGAGACACAGCATAGACAAAAATCCCTTGAGGTCCTTGCATCACAGCTTGATCAGGGATAGTGATAGCTTGCTTGTGTGTGAAGCCTTTTATTTTGATACGAACAAACATGCCCGGTAATAAGCCTTGATTCGTATTGGAAAGGATCGCGCGTGATTGAACGGTTCCAGTTTGGGTGTCGATAATGCTGTCTGTAAAATCTACAGTACCTGTAACACCATAGGGTGTACCATCGCCTAGGCTAATTTCTGCTGTGAGCTTTTTGTTGGCTGGCAAAACGAGCGTTCCTTTTTCGAGCATGGAGCGTTGATCCATCATCTCGTGATCCGGAATTGAAAAATTAATATAAAGTAAATCTGTTTCTGTAAGGTATGTCAAAAGTGTGGAGTCAGCACTGACTAAGCTGCCTTCAGATAAAGCTTCTTTGCTTGTTACCCCAGAAATGGATGCTTTAACAGTTGTGTAATCAAGATTGATTTTAGCAATTTTGAGGTCAGCTTTAGCTTGTTCATAAGCGGAAAGGGCCGCATCGTGCTCTTTGGAACTTAAAGCATTTTCAGCAAAAAGACTTTTTGCACGCGCCCAATCACGTTCTGTTTGTTGCGCCTTTGCTTTTGCTTGTGCGAGTGATGCCTCAAAAGGAGCAGGGTCTATAATAAAGAGTACAGCACCTTTTTTGACGTAAGTGCCCTCCACATAATTACGCTTTAAGATGGTTCCACTGACGCGGGGACGAATTTCAACGGCTTTTTTTCCCGCCACGCGACCAGAATATTCATAAAATACTGGCGTATCTTCTGATTTAACGGTCACAACCGTGACAGGTGGTGGTGGGGGCGTCATCATATCAGGCTGGCTTGCACCAAAAAAGTGTTTATATCCTAGATAGGCAACCAATAAGATCCCGATTGTAATAAGAATCGGTCCACTAAGAGGATATCGTTTCAAAAAAGAGGATGATGGGTTTCTTGACATAAATGCTTCTCTTGCTTTTTATTGAACCAATATAGGTTGTAGCAATATAGTGTCTTTAGACGGGTTCGTTAAGTCAAATTGCCAGATAAATAAAAAAAAAATAAGGTGTGGTTTTTTTGTTTTTTCTACGCTGGATATAGGCCGATTAAATAAAATATCATATTTCATCAATTTTCTTTGCTTTATTCGTCAAGAATTGTTATGTTGTTGTCGAGTTTAGAAATGCTCTCGTGTAGACTTGGGCTTGCAATGCAAGTTATGTAATCTATAGGATGCTGATTGAATGATCAGAACGTTAGGCTATTTTCCTTGAGTTAACGATGAGTTTTAAACTTGCGCATGATTCATGCATAAGGAGACTATACTCAATCTTATTTTAATGTAAGATGACTTTTTCACTAACGTTTAAGGATAACAAAATGGCTACTGGTACAGTTAAATGGTTCAACGGCACAAAAGGTTACGGTTTCATCCAACCTGAAAATGGCGGTTCCGATGTGTTTGTTCACATCAGTGCAGTTGAAAAGGCGGGTTTACGCGATCTTAAGGAAGGTCAACGCCTTACCTATGAACTTGCTACTGAAAAAGGTAAAACTTCTGCTGCAAATCTAGTGCTCGTCGATTAATACACCTCAGCATTTCCCATCACTATTGCGCCATAGGTCCTCAAGGGGATCTATGGCTTAAGGCTTACAATGACACAATCGTTTTCTTGTTTTGGATTTCCATCTAGACTTCTAGAGGCGTTGACGCGTATGCGTTTTGACGCACCGACACCTATTCAAAGTGCAACAATTCCCCACGTGCTCGACGGTCATGACGTCTTAGGATCAGCGCAAACAGGGACGGGAAAAACTGGGGCTTTTGCGATCCCGATTATCGCAAAGCTTATGGAAGAGCCTGATAAGATGGCACTTATTATGACACCAACGCGTGAGCTTGGCACTCAAGTGCTCAACAATATCAAGCAAATGATCGCGGTGCCTAACTTAAAGACTGCTTTACTGATTGGTGGTGAGCCAATGCCAAAGCAGTTTGCTCAGTTGCGGCAAAAACCACGTATTATTGTGGGAACACCTGGACGTATTAATGATCATTTAGATCGTGGCACGTTAAGGTTAGATCGTGTGGGCTATGTTGTTCTTGATGAAACAGACCGTATGCTTGATTTAGGGTTTGATGTTCAAATCGAGAGCATTATCGAACAAATTCAAGAAGAACATCAGACACTTATGTTTTCTGCGACGATAGCGCCGAATATCGTGAGGCTATCATCGCAATACCTAAAAAATCCGAAACGAGTGTCGGTGGGATCAACAACAGCTGCCGCCCCAAATATTCAGCAGGAGATGATCAAAACATCTTCTTCTCAAAAACATGGGCACCTTTTAAAGCAGCTCGAGCAAAATGCAGGATCCACAATTATTTTTGTTAAAACAAAGAGAGATACAGAGCGATTAGCGGATCGCCTTAAGGAAAGTGGATTTTTGAGTGAAGCGCTTCATGGAGATTTGAAGCAAACAAAACGGGACCGCGTTGTGCGATCTTTCCGTGCTCAAAAATTTGATGTTTTGGTTGCAACCGATGTTGCTGCCCGTGGTCTTGATGTTCCACATATTGCATTGGTGGTGAATTATGATCTGCCGCAAGTGCCTGAAGATTATATCCATCGCATTGGCCGAACAGCGCGTGCTGGAGCGTCAGGTAGGGCTGTAAACTTAGTAACATCAGAAGATGGTGCAAAGTGGCGGGCCATTACACGATTGATGGATCCAAAATCTAAACCCTCAGAAGATGTGGATTTTGCACCAAGGCCAGCCCGAAGAAAAGAACGCCTTCAAAAAGATTCTTGGAAAAAAGGCTGGAAGTCTGAAAAGGCGTCAATGCCCTTTAATAAAGAAAGAAAATCGCGTGATGGTCGACGTGACAACACGTATGAAGCTGATTTTGGAGATTGGCGCGCTAACACAAAAAGAGAAAATCAATCTAGCCATCGCGATAGATTTGACGATGCTCGCCCATCTTTTGGGAGAAAGCAAGAAGGTGGAAGAGGGCGCGATAGATTTGACGAAGCTCGCCCATCTTTTGGGAGAAAGCAAGAAGGTGGAAGAGGACGCGATAGATTTGACGATGCTCGTCCATCTTTCGAGCGAAAGCAAGAAGGTGGAAAAGGACGCGATAGATTTGATGATGCTCGTCCATCTTTTGAGAGAAAAGGCAGCAATTTCAAAAGCGCATCCCGTTTTAAAGATGATCAGGGATCACGCCGTGGTGCTTCTCATGCAAAAGGACAGGCGTCTTCTGATCGCGGATCTTCTTGGTTAGATACTATTTTTGAAAATGATCAAGGAACGTCCAATACATCTGGCAAGCGCTTTAAAAAAGAACAGAGCCGATCAGTCTCTAAAGCACGTACGGGTGGTGTTGAAGCAGCCTCGAAAAAGAAGACAAAAACAGTTAAAAAGCAAAAACGAAAAGTGAACCAATTAAATTTTGAGAGTTGAGACCTCGACATGAAAATATGTGATGTCACATTATAATGTGTGATATCACCTAGGAGTTGGGAATCGTTTCTGATGAAAGATACACAATCATAATACCAGCGATGATAAACCCAATTCCAATGAGGGATCTCAAATCTAGTTTTTGTCCATAAACAAAGTAGCCAGTTGCGCAAATTAAGAGAATGCCAAGGCCGCACCAAATGGCGTATGCGACGCCGATTGGAATGACTTTAACGCATTGGGCTAGAGCATAGAAAGCGATAGAGTATCCCAAAATGGTTAGGACTGAAGGGATGAATTTTTTGAAACCTTCCGTTGCTGGTAAGAACGACGTTGCAAGAACCTCAGCAATGATTGCTATAACTAAATAAAAATAGCTCATGACGGTTGCTCGTCTTGGTTCTCTGGGTTGACGCATTTTTGATCCCTGAAAAACGCCCACTCTTCACAAACGCGCCCATCAGAAAGGTGGCAAAGCCCATAAGCGCCGCCTGTTTCGGGATCTGTCTTAATTTCTAAGGATCCCCCCATTTTGGTGCAGTAGACGGACGCAGGATTAGCAAGTTCTATAGACGTTTTTTCTTTTCTTTTAAGATCATCGTTAGTTAGATCATTAATATTCTGAGATTTTTTCAAATCATCAAAAGCAAATATTTCTGAGTTATTAATGTTGAATGTCAATACAATGACAAATGCGAAAATTAAATCGCGCATTTTATTTCTCC
>JBQCDM010000024.1:0-4878 GCA_051961235.1 Nucleicultricaceae bacterium (SeqCode) | reverse complement strand
GTTTAAACGTAAGCTCTTCTTCCGTTTCATAGCAGGGGTAGAGACGGTCTATGTTTTTGAGAAGATTAGCCGCTTGTTCGTAATTTTTCATACGGTCAGATTGCTTGAAAAATTCATCATGCGTGAGACCCAACCAGTGCAGGTCTTCATATATGCCTTCTTCGTATTCAGGCTTGCTACGCTCAAAATCAGTGTCGTCTAAACGTAAAACGAATACACCACCATGGCTTTTGGCGTAAAGCCAGTTAATGAGGGCTGTGCGGGCATTACCTGCATGTAAATAACCAGTGGGGCTTGGTGCAAATCTTAAACGAACTGTCATATTCTCTTCACATTATTAAATAATTTCTTGAATAGGTATCAAAAAAATAATCTTTTGGCCAGTAAAAGAATGTGTTGCGATGGGATCACGATGGTTTGAAAAAACTTGGAAACTCTCACTCAATGATAGCAAAAGGCCAAAGCTCTTTTTAAAAATAAAGTAAATAATATAAAAGGGGACGACTTCAAATGAAAAAGTTCGCATTAATCGCATTCTTAACAACTGGAATGACCACGGGTAGTATGATCGCGACTCTTGGAGCGGATAAAAACGACTTTGGTGGTTTTTATATGGGCGCTAATTTTGGGGGCGGTTTTGGATCGACCAATTCAACACTTTCCACTTTTGATCTTCTTTTACCAGCTCCGCTGACATCAACGCGTGAACAAGACTTAGCTGTAAAAGGTGTGCGCGGCGGAATCCATCTAGGATATGACTATATGGTAACCGAGATGTTGCTCGTAGGTCTTGAAGCATTTGGCGATTTTAGTAGCCATACTGGAAGTGTGAGGCAGAATATTGTTTTGGGCGACAATTATACCCTTACACTGCGTAGACGTGAAGCATTTGGAGCAGCTTTTAGATTGGGTCTAAAATTGACAGAATCAACGGTGCCATACCTAAAAATCGGCGTGGAATCAGCTAAATGGGATATGCAATTTAGCTCGCCCTCGATCGGCTTTGACCTTGTCTCCAGTGCTTCTTCTAAGAAACGACATACAGGCCTTGTACTTGGTTTGGGGCTTGAGACGAGAGTTGCAAAAAATTGGCGTTTAGGCGTTGAATGGAACTTTACGAAGTATAATAAGCCGAATGATTTATCACTTTCAGGTACTAATACTGGATTTAATCAACCTCTTGCAACAGCCAAATCTAGAGATCTGATCACGAATGACTTTAGAGTGCGTATTTCTTATAAATTCTAAATGATTAATAAGGTTAAAACAAAGGCCCCAGATGGGGCCTTTGTTTTTTCTGGTGTTATTCAACTGTGACTGACTTTGCAAGATTACGAGGTTGGTCCACATCCGTGCCTTTGATGCAAGCTGTGTGATAGGCGATGAGCTGCACAACAACTGTGTAAACAAAGGGAGCTGTAAGCTCATTTGTGGCAGGAACGACAATGCGTTTTGCAACATCGTGATTGATGATATCGTGTCCTCGTGTATCACTGATCAAAATAATTTTCCCGTGTCGTGCTTGCGCTTCGCTAATATTGGAGGCCATTTTCTCGAACAAGGCATCGGTTGGTGCAAGCGTAATGATAGGCATGTTATGATCAATGAGCGCAATCGGCCCGTGCTTCATTTCTCCGCCTGGATAACCTTCTGCATGAATATATGAAATTTCCTTAAGTTTGAGAGCTCCTTCATAGGCGATGGCATGGTGAATGCCTCTGCCTAAGAATAGAGCGTTTGTGAATTCTGAAAGATAAAGAGCTACATCTTCGATGGTGTTTCGAATCTCTAAGGTTTTTCGAATAAGCTGAGGAAGCTGGCTTATTTCATGGCATTTTTCTTGATAATCCGTCTCTGAAAGTGTGCCTTTGGCACGCGCAGCATCCAAAGAAAGTAAGGCTAAAACACATATTTGAGTGATGAAAGCCTTCGTAGAAGCAACGCCAATTTCAGTGCCAGCATACGTTGAAAGGCAACAGTCGACAACGCGCGCTAACGTGCTTTGCGGGACGTTAATCACGCCAAGACAGCGCTGGCCTTTTTGCCTGGCGTACTGATAGGCTGCAATTGTATCCGCTGTTTCGCCTGACTGAGAAATAAACAAGGAAACGCTATTTAGATCAAGCGGCGGCATACGATAACGGAATTCAGAAGCAATTTCCACATCAACGGGAATTTCAGCAAAACGCTCAAACCAATGTTTGGCAACTAACCCTGCATAATAGGCTGTGCCGCAAGAGACAATGTGGATGCGGCTGATGTCTTTCCACTCAAAAGGGAGTTCTGGAAATTGTGTGTTTTTTTTGTCTTCTGTAAGATATGCGGCTAATGTTTGTTGTAGTACATCAGGTTGTTCAAAGATTTCCTTTTCCATGAAATGACGGAAGGGGCCTTTGTTGCTGATCGCATCAAGACCATGCCTTATATCGACAGGACGTGTAACAGACTTTAGTGCACGATCAAAAATCATTATCTCGTTTTTCGTTAGTACAACCATGTCTCCTTCTTCAAGGAAACAAAAGCGATTTGTGAGATCGGATAGAGCAAGGGCATCGGATCCTAAGAACATTTCATTATCCCCATAACCGACGGTGAGGGGGCAACCATGGCGTGCACCAATCATAAGATCATCATGTTGCTTAAAGATGATCGCAAGTGCATAGGAACCTTCAAGGAGGCTGAGAAGTTTTTTGACCGCATCCGTGGGATGAAGGCCTTCATCGAGATACGTTGAGACAAGATGCAAAATCACCTCTGTGTCAGTCTCGCTTTGAAATTCAATGTTTCGATGTACAAGAGATTCTTTGAGCTCTCTAAAATTTTCAATGATACCGTTGTGCACAACAGATACTTGGTGATTGCTATGAGGATGGGCGTTTGCAAAGTTAGGTCCTCCATGGGTTGCCCAGCGCGTGTGTGCTATGCCCACATTCCCATTGATAGGATCATTACTTAACAAATTCTCCAGATTTGCTATTTTTCCGGGAGATTTACGTGTGCTGATGCTTTGGTCTTGAATGACCGCAATGCCAGAGGAGTCATAACCTCTGTACTCTAGCTTCTTAAGGCCTTGTACAAGGCGATTGGCGACGGGCTTATGAGAGATGATCCCAACGATTCCGCACATTCCTAGTCTTCCTTTCGTTTGTTTTGATGGTACTTCAGGGCAGCTCCTGCAACTTCTTTTTGCTGTGCACGTCCTGAAGCAATGGCATCTTTTTGAACATTTTTTGTAATCGTACTACCGGCTGCTACAATTGATCCTTCTTCGATAACAACAGGTGCTACAAGTGAAGTATTGGCGCCAATAAAAACATTGTTACCAATGGTTGTTTGGTGTTTTTTATAGCCATCATAGTTACATGTGATAGTGCCAGCACCAATATTGGTTTTTTGACCAACATTAGAATCACCAATGTAGCTTAGATGGTTGACTTTTGATCCATTTCCAAGTGTTGCATTTTTGAGTTCAACAAAGTTTCCAACACGAGCAGATTCCCCCACAAGCGTTTCGGGCCGAATGCGTGCAAATGGTCCAACGATAGCGTGAGATGCAATGGTGCAGCCTTCTAGGTAGGAGAAAGACCGAATGCGCACATGCGCGTCAATCGTAACGCCACACCCAAAATGCACATAGGGTTCGATGATAGTATCCGCTTTGATATTCGTATCAAAAGACAGATAGACGCTCGAAGGATCAATGAATGTAACACCTGAATTCATTAGCTTTTCACGAGACAACGATTGAAAATTAGCCTCTGCGATTGCTAATTCAGTTTTAGAATTCACGCCGTGGCATTCACGTTCATCGGCTAGCACAAGTCCTACGGATAAGCTTTTTTCATGGCAATAGGATATAATATGAGTCAGTGGATATTCGCCATTAATCATGGGGATTTGACGCAGACCCTGTAATATTTTTGGGGCATTAAAAGCCATAAGACCAGCATTGCAGATGCTGGATTGCATGGCCTTATTTTGATCTTCTTTCCGTCCATTATGTGTTTCAATGATGGAATCAACAGAGTTATCTGAGTTTAAGATAATACGACCATAGTGACGCACATCGCTAGGTTCCATACCAACCACGACGAGGTCATGCTGATCAAGTGCATTATTGAGACTCTTTAACGTATCAACGGAAATGAGGGGGGTGTCAGCATAAAGGACGATGATGCGGCCATCATACTGTTCTAAGAACGATTCTGCAGCAAGAACAGCATGCGCTGTTCCCAAAGGAGACGTTTGATAGAAACACTGGATGCTTTCATCGAGTTGATGGCAGGCTTCTTCTATTTCCCTCGAGTTTTGTGAAAGAATGACATTAATAAACTCAGGATTCAGTTGTTGCGCTGTTTTAATGACATGACTCAGCATCGGCAAATTCCCTACCGAATGTAAAACTTTAGGCAGGGAGGAACGCATGCGTGAGCCTTGTCCAGCGGCTAATATGATAATGCTCGTTTTTAGGGCTTTCATAATCTATCTTAACTCATTTTTTTCGTAATTTGCCATAAAATATGCGGCACTCCAAGCATGATATTTGTGACGAAAAATTACATGGCGATGCGTGTTTATCACACAGTGTTATTTTTGGAAAATTTTGTCACAATAAAGTTGTCAAAAAGACCATGTTGTCGTACCAGCATAAAAAATTAATTAAAATTTATGGTATTATGTGATGTTAAAAAAAATGATCATACCCGCTGTTTTAGCGGCTTATCCTGCTTATGAGTTGAACGCTTCTAAGGGGAGTCCTTCCGATCTATTAAGTGAAATAGTGTCTGTGTGTAAAGAAAATGGTGTTCGTCAAAAAAAGGGCAGAGCAACTAAGCCATCCCAAATAGTATATTGCGATGCAGTTGGGCCAGATGCTGA
>JBQCDM010000023.1:0-2283 GCA_051961235.1 Nucleicultricaceae bacterium (SeqCode) | reverse complement strand
CAGTTTCTGGATCTTATCCAAGATCTACGAGAACGTTCAGAAAGGCTATGGATCATCACTTCCAGTGCGGCCCCCTCGACTCACTGTCCATCAGTGCGATTGATGCGGTAAGCCTCAATAATCGTGTTATTGTTGGTCAAATCAAGCACCGAAGAACTGATGGTGAACGTTTTGGGACGACAAATACATATGGCTTTCGAGCCACCTTGCCGTCTTATACGGTGGAATAAGTGCTCCGTGACGGTGCCTTTGCGGCACCGTCTAGATTTAATTTTGGCTTACTCCGGAAGCACCGCGCGCTTAGCACTAAGCATATCTTTGAGTATCTAGCCTTGATTCGTGATTAAAATCAAATAGCGTTTTCAGCGTATAGAGAGCTTGTGATAGACAATATGAGCGTCTAAGAATTCTGATCTTCCAAGAGACCTACACTAAATGAATGTATTGAGCATCCACCAAATCATTTAAATCCTTAATCTCCACATAGCCCTTCCACTCACCTCTAATGGCATTCCATTTAAGACCAAGCTCTCTCATTTTAGTACGTGTCTCTTCATCAGGCTTTTCGTCAAACTTCACGATGACGGGGGATTTGTTCTGTATCTCTTTTGCAAATGCCTGTCCCCCTTGATGAGCAAATTCTTCTTTCATCTTTGGATTGATGGCAAGCTGTTTGAGGTGAAGTAACCCACCTAGCAGTGCATTCGATTCTAAATCTTCCAAGCCAGCCTTAGCAACTAATCCGCCGAGTTCAATGAGACGGCACGTACGCGTCTTTCGTTCCATGGTTTTAACATGGATGAAGCCAAATATAGAAAAATAACATGCTTGATATTTTTTCAAACGCTTCCGTTTTGCTTCCGGAAATATTTTGAGAGCGAGTGACTAAAGATGGAAATACTTATGGTTACTGGTGCGCTCGAGAGGATTCGAACCTCCGACCCCAGGATTAGGAATCCTGTGCTCTATCCTACTGAGCTACGAGCGCAATCCAAATGGATCATACCACAAAGAGCGTTATACGCTAAAATCTATTAATTTGGAAAAGCTTTTTGCCATCTCTACTCGGATTCTTCCGACCCACTAAGATAAGCATCACACAGCATCTTTATCTCGTTTCTTCTACCAAAAATGAAAGCATCCCGCTTATGCCGCAATATCTTTAGTAAAGTCGACACATTAGATACGACGGTTTTGAAAAAATTGCTTCAAGAGCTGAGCAGACGCTTCCGCTGCTATACCACCAATCACCTCAGGTCGATGATGACACGTAGATTGATCAAATACGCGGCATCCATGATCCACCCCGCCTCCTTTTGGATCAAACGCACCAAAATAAAGACGCCTGATACGCGCCCAAGCCATGGCTTGAGCGCACATGGCACATGGCTCTAAGGTTACATAAAGATCGCACGAATCAAGATACGGCGTTTTTAGAATTTCTGAGGCTCTGCGTATCACCACCCTTTCAGCATGTGCTGTTGGATCATTCGTACGTCGTACAAAATTTTGTGCTCCTGCAATAATTTTTTGGTCACATACAATGACAGCACCAATTGCAACTTCGCCAAGAGGTTCTGCCTGGCGCGCATATAGCAGCGCTTCTTCCATAAAATGATTCGTTTTGTTCATGATTTTTTTTCCTTATGAACCATAAATCTAAGCATTGCATATTTCCCTCTGCATTGATCTCTGTTAAAATTCTTGGCTTATAGAAGCTTCATATACAAGGATAATCCATGCACAAAACTGAAACGCGCGTTGAGTCAGATTCTCTTGGAACCATTGAAGTTCCATCCAATGTCTATTGGGGGGCACAAACACAACGCTCTATCCAAAATTTTCCGATTGGATCAGAACAGATGCCAAAAGCACTCATTCACGCCTTTGGATTATTGAAGTTAGCGGCAGCACATGTCAATCAAGAACTCAAACTATTGGACCCTGCCCTCGCACACGTCATTATCCAAGCAGCCCAAGAAGTAGCAGACGGAAAACATGACGACCAATTTCCACTTGTCGTTTGGCAAACAGGTTCTGGAACGCAAACCAATATGAATGCTAATGAAGTCATTTCAAACCGTGCGATTGAACTTCTAGGTGGAGCTCTTGGCTCTAAAAAACCAGTTCATCCAAATGATCATGTGAATAAAGGACAATCATCCAACGATTCTTTTCCAACGGCCATGCATATTGCAACAGCGTTGATGATCAAAAACCATCTTTTACCCGCCCTTTCCTATTTTCATCAAACATTACTCGAAAAATCACATCAGTTTAAAG
>JBQCDM010000022.1:0-2249 GCA_051961235.1 Nucleicultricaceae bacterium (SeqCode) | reverse complement strand
CAACAAGCTTTTCCTATTGTCCTCTTCTATTGCTGACAACAACAGCTCATCTGGCCGCATATTATACTCCACCTCTCAGGGTCAGTGTCCCGTCCCTTATTTGTTTTGTTTTCTGCTTTCATTCATTATGTTCTAATTCTAATCCAATGCACTTTCTCCATTGATTATCTGTTTCTTTTTTGTTCAGTTTCCAACTCTACCGTGTCATTCGCGTTGCCAATGCCATCATCGTCTTCGTCATCGGCGCCGCCAAACGTCCAATTGAAGGATGGGGATATTGTCGGCAAATGGCGCATCAGATTTACGATGGGTGAGGGTGCTTTTGGCGAAGTGTACTTGGTGGAGCGCGTTGGAGTTTCGGTAAGCGGATGACGATGGAGTACGAATACGAACAGTCTTACAATCTTCTCATTCATTTTCAGGGACCACACAAGTACGCCGCAATGAAGACAGAGCCGCGCATGCGAGACAAAGAAGACGAAGTGCTGCGGATGGATGCCTTTGTACTCAGCAAACTTCAAGGAGGATGCGCCCAATTCTGCACGCTTCATGATTTTGCACTGTCGCCGAACAACAAATTCACGTAAGTTGAATGAGCAGTGTAAGGTGATGGATGATGAATGGATGTATTTTGTTTTGTCTTTTGTTTAGATATCTCGTGATGACCTTGATTGGACCGCAAACTTTGGACGATCTGCGCCGCAACCAGCAACCCATTCGGAAGTTCAGTACAGTGTCTACTCTCAAAATTGGCATCCAAATGATAAGTGCGCTGGCTCACCTTCACAAAGCGGGGTGATGGACAACAATATTTTCTTGACTTCGGATTTACATTTTGAACTTTTTGCAGATTTATCCATCGTGATGTCAAACCAGCAAATGCCGCTCCTGGATTCAAGCACAAGAATATCATCTATCTGTTCGATTTTGGTCTAGCGCGCTTCATCTACGAGGACATGGCAAAGACGACACTGAAGCAAGCCCGAAACAGAGTGGGACAAATTTTCTACAACATACTGGATAAATTGTCCCTACCAAAATTTTAGGCTCCATTCCGCGGCACCTATCGCTATTGTTCAGTGAATGCGCAAAAATCCCATGACCAAGGACGTGTTGATGACATGTGGGGAGTGTTGGTAGGGATTGGTTTTGCATTTCAATGTGGCGTTTGTATGTCTATTGTCTCCTTTTAACACATTTTAGTACACATTGATCGAACTGTGCACTGGTCGTCTGCCATGGGCCGGCAAACCTCCACCGGAAAGTTGCAAGATGAAGGAGACCATTCAAGATGCTGAGCTGTTCAAGGTGCAATGCAAATGCCTTTCCTTTTTGGTTTCTGCTCATAACCGTAGAAAATTAAGGGTTGCCCACTGTCCTTTCTCGAGATCAAACAACGGATTAGCAAATTGCACTTCGAGGATGAGCCCCGGTACATGGACTACAGGCTGTTATTGCATCGCGACATTCTGAATGCGGGTGGAAGCTTGGACAGCGGCAAATTTGAATGGGAGGCGAAGAGCCAGGGCAACTTTTTGCAGCAGGCAAACATCAAGGCACGCCGAAGTCAGGATGCGGAACGCGAGGTGGGTTTTCGTTTTGTTTGTCCAACCATTTGTGAATGCACTTACCCGATCACAATTCAGAAGGCGGGCGACACTGATACCATTCGATCAATTGAAAGCGCCACAATCACAACCACCGAGGAGAAAAGCATGAACTGCACGGGAAACGGAGAGATGGGCATTGAAGACACATTGGATGACGTTCCGAACGGTGTGGTGATGCACAAAGCCAATCAAAAGAAGAAGGAAGAGACCGATAAGAAGCGATGAATGAGGAATAAATAAAGACGATGAATGGATTGTATGGATGTTTCGAATTGAATGAAAGGAACTTTTGTCTCATTGCTTGTTGATTCTGTTATTCTTCCCCCTACCCATCACAATGTGTTACATTGCATTATTACTATTGTATGTATATGCCACATTTGTATGTATTTTGGATTTGTTACTATCTGTCGTGTGTATATTGTACATGTATATCTATGTAATATCTATGTGTTATATCATAAATTGTAAGTTGAAAACGCGATATTTGTTTCTTTTATTATTATTTTGTGGTAATTGCCTTATTGATTGATCATTTGATTAATGGAGATCAAAAAGCTGATCAAGCGAGATTGACGAGCAAGAAGGATATATGTGTATGCGATGTATTCCTTCCTCAAAGACCGAAAAAGTAGTGAT
>JBQCDM010000021.1:0-10274 GCA_051961235.1 Nucleicultricaceae bacterium (SeqCode) | reverse complement strand
ATAAAATATGATAATTGCAACCATGCTGATCAGTATTTTGGATGAGATGTGCACAAATGAGAAGTGTCCGCCAATGGGTGTCAATGCAATCCCAAAGCCTAAAGCAACAAGCGTAAGCCCCAGAATGATCAATGCTGGGTGCGGATTGCTCTTTAAGAAAGGGCGATGTGTTCGTATAATAAATATAATGAGTATTTGAGTTGCCAAGGATTCAACAAACCAAGCTGTTTGAAACTCTGCTTTTGATACATTAAAGAGCCCACAAAGGACGTAGAACGTGATCAAATCAAAAACAGAGCTAAGCGCACCGAATAAAATCATAAATGCGCGTATATATTTCATATTCCAACGCTTTGCCGTTTTTAAATCTTCATCATCAACTTGATCCCAAGGAATTGCTATTTGGGATAAGTCGTAGAGGAAATTGTTGAGCAAAATCTGAACAGACAGCATGGGAATAAAAGGAAGAAAAAGCGTCGCACACGCCATCGAAATCATATTACCAAGATTAGAACTGGTCATCATCATGATGTATTTCATTAAATTTTCAAATGTGCGCCTGCCTTCAAGCACAGCTTGTTGAATAACGGATAGGTCTTGTTCTAGTAAAATAAAATCTGCTGCAGCGCGCGCCACATCGGTTGCTGAATCGACCGATATACCCACATGGGCTTCATGTAAAGCAGGTGCATCATTGATGCCATCGCCAACAAATCCAACCACTTTTCCATGACGTTTTAAAATTCTGATAATCTCAAGCTTCTGGGTTGGAGAGACGCGTGAAAAGATCGTCCCCTCAAGCACTGCCTTTTCCATGTCCAACAGCTGCATCTTTGAGAGCTGTTCGCCTGTATAAGTGCTATTCACGGGCTGATAAATCGTTTGACAGAGGAATTGGGTTACTTTTTCATTATCGCCTGAGAGAATTTTAATCTCTACCCCCTTTTCACGAAGCTCTTTTAAGGTCTTTGATGAAGAAAGTTTAGGTGGATCCATAAATGTAATAAATCCACAAAAAGTCAAACCTTGTGGTTCTGCTAAATCAAGATCTGCAGGATTTTCTAATTTGCATTGTGCAACAGCTAAAACTCTACTCCCCTGCTCACTGAGCTGATCAAAAAGTGCTTGGATTTTCTGACGTATATCATCATCAAGAAACTTTTCTTTTTTTCCTTGTGTTTTAACAGTACTACACACTTGAAGAAGAGATTCTGGAGCACCTTTAGCAACCGCAAGGTAAGACGTACCTTCTTTTAATACAACCACAGAACGCCTTGATGATGAATTAAATGGTGATTCGCCAACCTTAGTCCAAGATCTTTTTTGCTCCACCTTACATTTAAGAATCGCAAGGTCTAGTGGATTTAATACCCCTTCTTGATGTGAACTATTGAGATAGGCACACTCTAAAACCTCATCAAAACTGCTTCCGTCCATATCAATATAATGCGAAACTTTAATGCGTGCTTGTGTAAGAGTACCTGTTTTATCGGTACAAAGCACGTTCATGTTGCCCAAATCATGGATTGATGACAAGCGTTTTACGATCACCTTTTTCTTCGCCATCCTCTTTGCGGCATGCGCAAACGCAATAGAAACTTGAATGGGTAAAAATTCAGGTGTTAGTCCAACTGCAAGTGCTAGTGCAAAAAGAACGCTTTCTAACCAATCACGATGAAATGAAAGGTTCACGATAAGCGAAAAAAACACCAGAAATAGGGTGAGTCTAAAAATAAAGAGGCTAAAGCGATTAAGACTTAAAGAAAACTCGGAAGGTGGATCTGCTTGCTCAAGGTGCTTTGAGATAATACCTAACTGGGTTTGTATCCCTGTTTTGATGATCAAAATCTTTCCATACCCTGAAACAACAGAACTCCCCATAAAAACAGCATGCGCAGCGTCCCCCAAAGAAAGAAAATGGGGGCGTTCACTATCATCAATTGGCTTTTTTTCAACCGGGTAATTTTCACCCGTCACAACAGATTGATCAATAAATAAACTGGTTGATTCAAGAACTACACCATCAGCAGGTATGAGCTGACCTGCGCATAAGGTCACAATATCACCTGGCACCAAGTGGGTTACAAGCACTTGCTTTTTTACACCATCACGTAAAACCTGAACGCGATGAGCAACGCGAAGTTGTAAGGACTCTGCCGTTTTATGTGCCCGATGTTCTTGTGTAAAATCCATTCCAACACTTAAGGCAATCATCGCAAGAATTAACCCTGCACTTTGCGTATCATGCACAAACAAGGCAAGGCTTGCAGAGATAATTAAAAGAACAACAATAGGGCTTTTAAACTTGAGGGCTAATTCAATCAAGATATTCTGCTCACGCGTATATTTTAGACTGTTAAGGCCGTGCTCTTTAATCCATTCCTTGGCTTTAACGCTCTTAACCCCACTCTTTAGCGACACTTTTAACGTTGAGATGAGTTGCTCTTTCCCCTCATTCCAAAAAGCATCCGATCCTCTCATCCCCTGCATCCCCGTCATCCTTTATATGTGATACGCACATTTGAATCATTCTATTTTATAGGATTATAAGGGCAACTCAAAAATGTTTCTAAGGCCTTTCAACACTCTTTGATCAAAACACCGTTTTTCCTATCCTCAAAGCATGTTAATGTAGTGAAAAACTTTATTAAAAATATTTTGGGGATGCATCATGCGTTTTATACTTTACTGGGTGTGCTTATCAGCCCTCTTAATTGGAGAATCACTGTACGCAGCAAACCCACACCACCTTCAAATGCTAAAAAATTATCAATACGCTAACTCTATGAAACTTGATCTATCGGGCGCAGATCTCAGACTCTATAACCTTGATGAAGTTGATCTCTCAGGCTGTAATCTTCAAGGCGCTAATTTAAGTGGTATGCAGCTTATACGCACAAAATTTGATAACGCTCTTTTGAATCATGCAAACTTTAAAGGTGCATCGCTTGATCGGACTTCATTCCAAAACGCATTTATGGAATGTGTCGATTTTAGAGAAGCCACTTTCCTTTATGTTAATTTTAATGATGCACGATTACCAAGCGCTAAATTTTTGAACAGCATTATCAAGCGGACAAACTTTAAACGCGCCAAACTGAAAAACACAAATTTTAATGGTTCTAACCTATATATTGTAAATTTCTCAAATGCGAACTTCGAAGAAGCTAAATTTGATAATACCATCCAAACAAAAATCACCCGCTTTAATTAAGATTTTGAGTTTTTATATAGAAAAAAGAGCCCTTCCAAAGAAGAGCTCTTTAACTTATGTTTTACGGTTTTGCGCCAACGAGGACAAAAACTACTTTAATTATCATTATCTTTAACGCGCGTTTGTTCATCAAACAAGCTGGATGGCATTCTTGCAATAAAGGTCGTATTTTTGTTAGGTTGCACAATCCTACCAACAAAGGTTCGATTGTCTCGGCTTACATCCATGATTTCAATGTTATCTATTTCCTCGAGCGCACACCCTATTTTTTTCAACAGTTGAAAAGCAGAATAATAAAAACCATCTTTCCATATATGTGCAGAGGGATTCGCTAAGTCAGGCGTAGGATGGTTGTATACGATTAGCCCATCGTTTATAACCTTTACTTTATATGGGTCTATCGTGAGTTCTTCAAATTTCCCATCTTTGTATTCGGCAAGATGGTCATTGTACACACCGATCATTTGTTGTCCCTTTGATCGCGCAGACGTCCAACGGAATTCTTGTGGCATGTTTGTGATCTTGCCCTTATGATAAATTGCAGTTTGCTGCAAACCTCTATCACTATGGCCTAATATGGTTTTACCATCTGGAAGAAGCCGGCTGGGAGCAAAAGAGGAGGAAAATCTTTCAATGATTTCTCCATCCTTGTATAGAACGAGGTTATAAGTTTGCCCTTCTGCTTCGAGACCCAAAATCGTTTTATCCTGACTTATATCATAGGCAAAGTGTAAAGGAAGAAGGGAACTTGGCGTTTCTTGACCATCTTCCCAAAGGGCTGGTATTGGATTGTCTTCAGGAGTCAACCATGCACGCCCAAGGACAGTTTTACCATCTTCAGTTATGCCTATAGCGTTACGACACTGCTCTAAATAACTTCTTTGGCCGGTTTTAACATTATATTTCCAATGCCTCTCAGCCTCATTATAAAGAACTATCTCCCCGTTCCCCGAGATCAAGAGGTTTGTCCACAGATATGTCACAAAATCTAAAGGCTTAAAACTTGCTATATTAGAAATTACAACCCTAAACGGAGATATTCCATCGTCTTCTGCATTTATGATATCCTTAAAGAAGGGGAAAAAGCTTGTTAATCCATTTTTATTATTGAGCGTGGAATGCCAAACCATTGCAACGAGGCGAAAATTTTTAAGATCTTCAAATCTCTCGCCATCCTTAACGATTGGACCAAGGCCTGTGCTTGGCTTATCTTCGTAATGCAGAAGAGAAAAAATACCCATGAGCAAATCCGGATCGACTAACACGTGTTGCGTATGGCTGTTTGTTAAGGCATTGGCCAGCTTTTTGCTCTTTTCATCAGCTGGAGGAGTTTCTGTTTTCAGCAGACGTCGCATGCTCTTCACGATGGTATCGATTCTAGGTGTCTCTGTCTCCAACACCCTTGCGTGTGTTGGGGGGGTGCCTTCCTTTATATCCTCATCAGAAACGCTTGATGCATAAGTTGTTGAAGAAATACTTAAGCACAACAATAAAGAAACTTTTAACAAAGTATTCATGCGTATCGCTTTTAACTCCATATTTATGATTCATTAAAAGCTAATAGCACGCATTTAACAAAATTCAAGCGTGATTCATTATAGCCATTATCTATTTTTTATTATTTTTATATACGGATAAAATCACGAGGTTTGCCCCGTGAAGCATTCATTTTTACATAAAAAAACCCCTCAAACATTTGAGGGGTTTTTTTGTTTTAATGTTTCCAAATTTTAGTCGTTAGTAAGAGCACCTGTCTTTGGATCATAATGATCATAAGTCGATGGCTCTTTTTTACTAGCCGCACTTGGGTCAAAGAACTTTCTTTGCTTGCGAACACGCTTTTGTTTTGGCTCTGAAAGCTTCTCTTTTGCTTTCTCTACAACCACACCAACAGCTTCCATGGTTGGATGATATGCTGCTTGCGCCACACCATCAGCGACACCGATCAATGTTTGATCCCAATATAATTTTGCAACCATATCAAGCTCAGCAATTGAATCAGGCGCACCTACAATTGGAATGTGTTTTAAGAAGTTTTCGGAGAAAATATATCCGAGTATCCCCTTAATACCGTCTTTTGCATAATCAACGCTATCAATGATGGTTGAAATGCCAGGTAACTCACGCAATCCAGATGTTGGTATATACGCTGGATCAATTCCCATCTTCAACACATCCAATTCAGCCCGCACAGCCGCCATATTACCAGCAGCTTTCTCTGCTAATGCCCAGTCCACATAATAGTTTTTTGCTATATAGTCAGAAAGGGGTTGGCATACATTGCTAATCAGATAGTTTGCAACAAATCTTTTTGCAACAATTGCAAAAACAGGAGACAATGCAAATGAAAGACCAACGTCACGCACAAACGTACCGCCTAATTTCATAGCCTTCCATGCATCACTCTTCCAAAATTCGCTGTTTGCTTTATGTTGAGAGAGATTCTCTTCTTCTAAAATCCAAAATGCTGTTGGATTCATAAGGCTCAAAACTTGCTCAACTTCATCAGATGTCATCTCGGAACTCATAGCAACTGTATCCCAAAATGCTTCAAGTACGGAGACTTTCTTAATCTCTGGAGTCGGTTGATCAAGATCCTTGTCAACAAGCTTTTCGTCTTTTGAAAAGAAGCTAACTGCTTCTTTAGCACCTAATTTAACAGCTTTCGATACACGCATAATTGCTTGATCTACAATTGTTTGAGCAAGCTGGGGCGCCCATTTAAAGAGCTCAACCTGAACAGCGTCACCAACAATTACGCTTAAGCCTTTCTTTACCATCTGGGACAAGAAATTTTCTGACATCGAAAGAACCTTACCAATCAATGTATCGGCTACTTTCTCACCAACCCAGTTGCCTGTCTTGTGCATCAATGGCACCATACCTTCAACCAATGTCTTGTTGTAAAGTGATTGCTTGAACCACTCCATAGCAAAAACGTCCGTTAAAACACCTGCTACTCCAAAAATAATTGAGGCACTCAATGATTGATCATAAATACGTGTATCAATCATTTTTGCATCATAGAGTTTTTTGTGTGCATTTGGAGCAATCTCCAATAAAACTGCTTGGAAATCTTCAAAACTTGCTTTGTTATCAATCAATGTTTTTAAGAACAACTTTGGGTCACTCTTAACTACATCAATCATTTCAGCACGCGTTAGAAATTTAACTTTTGCAGTATCTTCATCCATCACAATGTCAAGCGCAGGCGAAGGAACAGAGTTCTTCGGATTTCTTGAATCATCTTCTTCTCCATCGGTAGCAACAATTGGTGCATCACTAATGCGAAGCGCACTAAAATCCTCTACAAGATCAAGAAGACCGTCATCTGTCTGTTTTTTTGCTGCAAGTTCAGCTTCATCTTTTAACGCACTGTCCACAGCAGAAGGCAGAGTAAGTGGTGTCATTGATGGCGTTTGATCAGCAAAAGGCTTTTCGACTTCAGCTTCTGTATTTTCTATATTTTTAGCTGCAACAGTGGGTTGACCTACTGAATGAACTGACAAATCAGCTAAAATGCTATCTAAGATCTCGTTTATTTCATCCTTAGGATATTTTTGACGCTTTACTGAAGAGAAAGCATCCTTTTTTCCTGAAAGATGAGAAAGATCGACATCTAATCCTTTGGTGTGCATACGTTGCATGCCAAGCTTGTCATGATCTTCGTAGACCTGATGCTCAAAAAGAGTTGAGACGTTATTGTCTGCTTGAGCATAGGGAGCAAGGGAAACTGTTAATAAGTGACTTAATAACACTGTTTTTAAGACAGACCGCCGAACCTTGCTCACTTTGTTTTGGGGAGTAAACATAATTTCCTCATTTCGGTTTCTTTTATCTATCTCACTTCATATTGGGACGATTTTTAAATAGTCAAACCCACGAGATCATTTTTTTTACTTTTGTTTACTTGAATTCCTCTATTTCGCAGCCATATGAGATTTAAGACTTATAGTTAAAGGTACACACATGTTTAAAAAAATAGTTTTATTGATTGTTGTTGCAGCCATTGCCACAACGACATTGTTACAAGGCGCCGATGCCTCATCTTCAAGAAAATTGGGCATCGATGAATTTGACTCAAGCCAGGTTCAACTTATTTCTAGAAACCTCCTTATGGAACGTATTGAAAGACAAGCACGCACACCGCGTGTAGGGTTTGAGACAAAAAAACAGATTACGAATAACGCTGGTGAAGATGAAAATACAACATTCACTTCTGGAAATTCCTTCTTCCGTGATGTTTTAGATGTGGTTGGGAATTCAGCATTCTATATTGCACGTAACCGTCTACTTGTTATGATGACTGAAGTTGCCATAAACAACATGACATCCAATGCACCCAATGCCGCACTTTTGGCGCATGGCTTTGTATTAATGAGTGATGTTATTTATAATCAAGGCATCAAAGGTAATCTTGGACAAACAATTATTGATCTTTATCATCAACGCAATTTAACGGCTTCAACTGTTAATATTATGAAAAACGTAGGTATTACCTGCTTAAAAGCTTTTACAGCTTGGCAGCTTTATGAAATGGATACAACAGCGGTCTATCAAATAGCAGGATCAATTCGTGAGGCTAACCGAGCCTTTGACGGGAGATGGGGCTTTTTAGGTGGTGAATTTGCAAGACATAACATTGTCCTTGGGAAAAAATTGTGGGAATCCTCAAAAGATTACATTTACAAAGGTGCTATCACTGTTCTGACTGGCGCTTGCGGCACAATCGCTGAAATTTACGCAAAGCCAAAAGAACACTGGTCTATGGCAACACATGCATTCAAAAACGCAGCTGAGCGGGTTAAATCAACAGCAAGCTCAGTGGCTCATGGGATTAAAAGCTGGATTTTTGGATAAATAAAAACTTTAAAAAACCCCGGTTTATTTTATATCCGGGGTTTTATAGATTGCTTAGAAATCAAGACTAGATTCGATAAATGTGGCTTGCAACAAGCGGTTTTTTTCCGCGCGTTAAATTGATATGACGACGCACAGTCAAACGAATCAACTCTTGTAAATCTTTATCTGACTCGAGCAGATCTAAGTCTGCATCTTCAATCGCTTTCGCTAGTTCCTTTTGGAGTTTCTTCAAAACGGACTCAAGACTACTTTCATCAACCACGCCCATAATCGAAACAGACGGGATTTTTTGAAGCATGAGTGCATGATCTAAAAGAACACTCACAAATACAACACCTGCTTGCATCAAACGATGCCGATCACGCATTTGCGCTGAAAAATATGGAACAAGAACATCACCATCAAGGGCAAGTTTTGCATGTTCGATTTCATCAATGATACGAGGGCCTTCAGGCGAAAGCTCTATCAAAGATCCATTATAAGGAACTATGCTGCTTGGAATGCCACTTTGTAACGCAAAGGCCGCGTGTTCGCGCAAATGCGCTGGCTCTCCATGGACGGGAACCAAAATTTGTGGACGCACCCATTGATACATATCCCGCAAATCATCCCGCGCCGGATGTCCAGACACATGAATACCATCCTCATAAGAGGCATTGATAACCGTAGCGCCTTTTTCAATCAGTTGCTCTTGAAGATGCTTGATGGGCTTCTCGTTACCTGGAATAACACGAGAGGAAAAAACAACGGAGTCCCCTTCCTGCAACTTAATACGCGGATGCTGACCTTGTGCAACGCGACTCAAAGCAGAGCGTGATTCTCCTTGAGATCCCGTACAAACAATTAATGTTTTTTCAGGAGACAATCCTGCCAAACTTTCTTCATCTAGAAATGGTGGAATACCTTTAAGATAACCCGAGCGACGTGCTGCTTGATCCATACGATGCATAGAACGTCCAACAAGCACCATCCTTCTCCCTGATGCAGCGGCTGCAACAGCACACGTTTCAAGACGCGCAACATTACTTGAGAAACAAGCAACAACCACCTTACCTGTCGATAAGCGCTGAATAAGAGCGGTTAATTTCTCACGAACATCCGCTTCAGATCCAGTGCGCCCTTCAACAAAAACATTCGTTGAATCACACACAAGCGCAAGCACGCCCTCATCCCCCAACTTCTCAAGCGCGGAAACATTCGTAGCATTGCCTAAAAGCGGTGTTGGATCTACTTTCCAATCGCCTGTATGAACAATGGTGCCTTCTGGTGTTTTAATCGCGACAACATTGGGCTCTGGGATTGAATGCGTTATTGAAATGTAGTCCACTTTAAAATGCCCGATTTGAACGCCGCTATCGAGTGGAACTTCAATAATGGGCACTTCTTTCTCAAGTCCAACTTCTTTCAATTTTTCTTTCAAAATATAGGCTGTAAAAGGTGTGGCATAAACTGGACAACGCAGCCTTTCCCAAAGATAGGGTACAGCCCCCACATGATCTTCGTGAGCATGCGTCAAAACAAGGCCTACAAGCTGTTTGCGCTTTGCTTCAATAAAACTAATATCAGGCATGAGAATCTCAACGCCTAAGTCGTTACCGAAAGTAATACCAAGATCCACCATCAACCATTGATCTTCATACTGATAAAGATTGAGATTCATGCCAATCTCATTACAGCCACCGAGTGGTAAAAAGAGGAGCTTGCCGTTTTGATTTTTATTTTTTGTCATTATTGTTCTCTTATGAATAAATCCACTAATTACAAGTTTTCATCAGTGTGTAAATTGTATAAAGACCTTTTAAGGTTAAATCCGTGTCATGAAAATCAATCGCTTTTGTTTCACTTGCAATCAAAGAAGAAAGTCCGCCTGTTGCGATAACCTTCAGCCGATCTCGAAATTCTGGGTTTTTTCTGGCATATTCTTTTTGAGCACGCTCTACCAGCCCTTCAACCATACTAATATAACCCCAAAAAACACCCGAACGCATGGATTCAATCGTATTGGTACCAATAACTTTATCTGGTTTTGCAAAGCTGATGTGCGGTAATTTAGCGGTTGCACTGTAAAGTGCTTGAAGCGAAAGATTAATGCCTGGCGCAATAGAAACGCCACAAAAATTTCCATGCGCATCTATTAAACTCACAGTCGTTGCTGTTCCAAAATCAACCACCAAGAGAGGTCCACCATAGTAAGTAT
>JBQCDM010000020.1:0-10343 GCA_051961235.1 Nucleicultricaceae bacterium (SeqCode) | reverse complement strand
TTTTATCAAAAGATTGGTGAGGCGGATGAGATCCGCATTTTGGACGCTCTTAAAGAAGTTGGCTTGGAAGACCGTCTTTCTAACACCTTAACTGCGCTCTCTGGCGGACAGTTTCAACGTGTTTTATTTGCGCGCCTCAGACTTCAAGATGCTGACCTTATTATGCTTGATGAGCCTTTTAATGCTATTGATCCTCACACTATCCATGATTTAATTAAAGTGATCAAACACTGGCACGCGGAAGGCAAAACCATCCTTGTGGTGACCCATGATATCGATATTGTGCGCCAATTCTTCCCCACCACGATTATTCTTTCTAATGAATTGATCGCTTGGGGAAAAACAAAGGAAACGCTGACACGAGAAAACCTAGAGAAAGCGCGTAACAATGCGCGCCGCTTTCAAGAACCACCGTTACCTTGAGGGTTGCATGTACCATTTCTTTATTGAACCATTTATGTCCTATGCTTTTTTGAATAAAGCGCTCGTGGTCTGTTTGATCTTATCTTTAAGTTGTTCACCTATTGGTGTTTTATTGGTTTTACGTCGCATGAGCCTCTTGGGAGACGCACTCTCCCACTCTGTTCTACCGGGCGTTGCCATTGGTTACATGATTGCAGGTCTATCTCTTATTGCGATGGGGTTAGGTGGTCTGATCGCTGGGCTATTGGTCGCACTTCTTGCAACGCTTGTATCGCGTTATACGCAGCTTCGAGAAGATGCAAGTTTTGTTGGGTTCTACCTCATCGCTTTGTCTTTGGGTGCGATTCTCATTTCATTAAAAGGCAATAGCGTAGACTTGATGCACATACTTTTTGGCGATATCCTCAGCGTCAGTAGAGATTCATTGGTTTTTATGGCGTCAGTCACATCCTTGACGCTCATAGTTCTTGCCATTATCTATCGTCCCTTGGTTATAGAATGTTTTGATCCTATTTTTATGCGCTCCATTGGCGCGCACGGCACCCTCTATCACATTATTTTCATGTTTTTAGTTGTCATCAATATGGTCAGTGCCTTTCAAGCTTTAGGAACCTTGATGGCGCTGGGTCTTGTCATGCTTCCTGCCATTGCAAGCCGTTTTTGGACCACGCAATTGTGGCGCCTTATGATCTTAAGTTCTTGTATCTCCCTCATCTCAAGTTATCTTGGCTTGGTGCTTTCTTTTCATTATAATTGGCCGTCAGGACCTGCTATATCTTTGATTGCAGGCCTGTTTTATGTGTTTTCTCTTTTGGTTGGTCATCATGGAAGTGTGCTTCGAACATGCAAAAATGCCTAATTTCTTTATGTATCCTCCTCTCTTCACTTTTTTGGATAAAAAATCCGCTCTTGGCGGACTCCACGCCGCCCAAAATTGTTGCAAGCTTTAGTGTTCTTGAGGATTTGATTCGTGAAATTGGAGGGGACCTCGTCAACGTAGAAACGCTCGTTGAGCGTAATAGCGATCCACACGTTTTTCAGCCCACCCCAGAGACCATCATTCAGATCCAATCAGCAGAAATGGTTTTCTTAAATGGTCTTGGCTTTGAACCCTGGTTAGCCAAGATTCTTCTAAGTCTTCAGTCTGCACCAAAGCAATGCATCGCCTCAGATAACATTACACCACGCTGGATCCACACACCTCAAAAGGGCGATGCCGTACCGGATCCCCACGCATGGCATAGCCTTGATAACATAGAAATCTATGCTAAAAACATACAGTCATGTCTTAGAAACCTTCTCCCCTCAAAAGCATCCGTCTTAGAAAAACGCTATAACGCGTTTATCAAAAACATAAGAACGCTGAAAGCGCGCTTAGAAAAAGAAATGGAGAGCATCCCCCTTCAACAACGCAAAATCATCACAGGGCATGATGCCTTTGGATATCTTGGGGATGAATTTCACATTGATGTCAAAGCGCCTCTTGGTATTAGCACAGAAGAAAAAGCCTCCGCTAAAACAGTGGCTATCCTGATTAATCAGGTAAAAGAAAATGGTACACGCGCAATATTTCTTGAAAATTTGGCCAACTCAGATCTCATCAAACAAATTGCCCAAGAAGTTGGAGTTGATATTTCACAAAATGTTCTCTATGCCGATGCACTGTCTGAAAATGGAGGGCCTGCTGACACTTATCTTAAAATGATGGCGTTCAATATCGAATCCTTAATTCGAGAGATGAAGAAAAATGATCCATCAAGCATAACCACAAGGGATCCAAACGCATGACCCTGTTGCCTGACGCGGATCCCTTTGAGCGGATAAGGCAATCCTACCGCGTGGATGAATCACAGCATGTAAAGCGTTTACTAGAAAGCATTGCCCCCTATGCCTCAACCCTAGAAGCGAGCCAAGCACTTGCCATAGACCTCATTGCCACCACGCGGCATTATTTTAAGACCCAAAAAAAATTCGGTCGTCATCTTGTGCAGTCTCTTGATCTCACGACAGATGCAGGCGTTATCCTGATGACCCTGGCCGAAGCCTTGCCCCGCATCCCGGATCAAGCGAACAAAAAGCAAATGATCGCTGATCATTTTAAAAAAATGAATTTTGAGCCGTTCATGCAAGAGCATGCACCCTTGATTGAACGTATAGGCCTTCGCCTTGCTCAATTTTTTTCAAACACGCTCAAAGCCAAAGAAGATCACACCGCCTCATTTTTCAAAAAACTCCAAGGATCTCTTGAAAAACCAAGTTTGTATGGAGCACTGCTATCGATGAACAAGGTTCTTTCGAACCTTGCAGAGAATTTTGTCATGGCAGAATCCTTAAACCATGCTTTGAAAAAACTAGATTTAGAAAACACGCTGTATTCATTTGATATGTTGGGAGAAGCTGCTTTATGCAACGCAGATGCTGAGCGTTACTTTAATAACTACAAAGAAGCCATCCTGTTTTTGGCAAAGACATCGTTGCAGAAGGCGGCTAGCATTTCTGTAAAACTATCCGCACTTCACCCACGTTATGAATTTTTAAAACAAAAAACAATGACCCCTGAACTGCTTTTGCGCGTGCAAACGCTTGCCCGTCTTGCAGCAGAACATCAGATAGAGTTTACCCTGGATGCTGAAGAGTCAGACCGCCTCACGCTCTCTCTTGAAATCTTTGAAGCGCTCCTCAAAGATCCCGTCATTCGGGCCTCCAACTGCCTTGGCCTTGCCGTACAAGCGTATCAAAAAAGATCCCTTGATGTGATTGACTGGCTCAAAACCATGGCAGAGACATATAAGGTTGTGATCCCCGTTCGTCTTGTCAAAGGTGCTTACTGGGATACGGAAATCAAAAGTGCACAAGAAAAAGGCGTTTCGGGTTATCCTGTGTTTACACGCAAAATATCGACCGATCTCTCCTATTTATCATCGGCTATTTCATTGTTACGTCATCCAGAGTTGTTTCGGCCCCAATTTGCAACCCATAATGCCGAAACGATCGCAGCCATCCTCAGTCTAGATGAATGTCCGCCAAACGTCGAATTCCAGCGCCTCTATGGCATGGGAGAAGAGCTTTATGCAGCCGTAAAAGCGCGCGCTTCAAAACCCATTCGGTGTCGTGTGTATGCCCCCATTGGCTATTATCACGAACTCTTACCCTATTTAGTGCGTCGTCTGATTGAAAACGGTGCCAACTCTTCTTTTGTCCACAAACTAGGAGACGAGCATACGCCTCCAGAAGAATTGATTGCCAATGTTTTGAAGAGCGTGCAATCGCTTCAAACCATTGCACATCCAGACATTCCTCTCCCAAAAGATATCTATGGGCCAACAAGACCGAATGCAGAAGGTGTAGACCTCACATGCGCCAAGACGATCGAATCCATCCATCAAGCGTTAGGTGATCTTCCTTTTATAACCGCTCATTCTCTTATAAAGGGTAAAGATCACGCCAATGATCCGTGCTCTATCACAAACCCTGCATACATTGATCAATCACTCGGACATTATTCAGATGCCTTGGATCATGACATCGATCAGGCAATAGAAATCGCTCTTCGGGGTTTTGACGCTTGGAACAAGACTCCTGTTGACACACGTGCTTCTATTCTTGAGGCCGCGGCACACAGGCTTGAACAACAAAAATTCAAATTCATAGCGCTTCTCATGAAAGAAGCTGGAAAAACAGCAGCAGACGCGGCTGGTGAAGTACGAGAGGCCATTGATTTTTGCCGTTATTATGCCCAAGAAGGACGAAGCCTCCTCACATCACCTCGCGCATTTTCTGGCATTACAGGTGAAAATAATTTTCTGACTTTAGAAGGTCGTGGGCTTTTTATATGCATTAGTCCTTGGAATTTCCCTCTTTCTATTTTTCTAGGACAAATAGCAGCGGCTCTTGTGACGGGCCATACGGTTGTGGCTAAGCCAGCAGAACAAACGCCGCTTCTTGCGTATGAAACCACCCGACTTCTTTTGGATGCAGGTGTGCCCAGAGAAGCGCTTCAACTCATCTTAGGCGATGGGACAGTAGGATCTCAATTGGTCGCATCCCCATCGATTGCAGGCGTCACCTTTACAGGCTCCTTTGACGTTGCCCAACACATCAACCGTTCTCTTGCTGCAAAACCTTCCGCTATTATTCCTTTCATTGCAGAAACCGGTGGGCAAAACGCTATGATCGTTGATTCCTCAGCACTCCTCGAACAAGCCGTAAAGGATATCATAGCCTCGTCCTTCCAGAGTGCGGGCCAACGTTGCTCGGCGTTGCGCGTTCTTCTTCTGCAAGAAGAGATTGCGGATGAAACCTTAAGGATGTTGCGTGGCGCAATGGATGCCCTGACAATAGGCAATCCTCAAGATTTGGAAACCGATGTGGGGCCCCTGATTGATGAAACAGCACGCGATGCTATTGAAAGCTCTAAACGCCTTCTCAAAAGTTATGCAAAGCAGATGTATGAAGTGCCTCTCCTTGACGAACAAAAGCAACAAGGGCATTTTACAGCGCCTGCTTATTTTGAGATTGACCAGCTCACCTCTCTCACGCGTGAGATTTTTGGACCTGTGCTGCATGTCTATCGTTATCAAGCAAAAGACCTTGCATCCGTCATTAAAACGATTAATTCATTGGGCTTTGGATTAACAGGGGGCATCCATTCACGCATTACGAGCCATATTGAAACATGTGCGCAAACCCTGAATGTGGGTAATCTTTATGTTAACCGCACGATGATTGGTGCTGTTGTGGGTGTTCAGCCTTTTGGCGGGCATGGTCTTTCGGGGACAGGGCCCAAAGCAGGCGGCCCATTTTACTTAACTCGCTTTACACAGGAAAAGAGCTTCTCTTATAACACCACAGCTTTTGGGGGCAACTTAACTCTTCTCAGTCTAAATCCGGATCACAAATAAATTTCTTCCAAAATTTCAGAAATCTAGTTATGTATGAAGGGATCTGCAGCGCATAAAGGAATGGCCATGTCTATTGCTCAACAATCTGAAGATATCCTCTTCCGTCACTTACATCTTGATCAAGCAAAATCGATCGTTAATGAGACGCTTCGTCAATCCGATGATGGTGAACTTTATCTTGAATATACTCAACGCGAAAAAATTATTGTGGAAGATGGTGTTGTCATCGACACCGCTCATATGACGGATCAAGGATTTGGTCTGCGCTCTGTCATTGGAGAAGCCGTTGCGTTTGCACACGCCAGCGATTTAAGCGATGAAGCCCTAAGACGTGCTCAAAAAGTGATGCAAGGTCTTGAAGGACACAAAACACCGCGCCTTGATGTGACAACACCCCTCGCCTCAAAAGCACTCTATCAAGCTGACAATCCGCTTCTGGGCTACACATTGAGTCAGAAAATTGCACTCTTAAACGATATTAACGCCTTTATAATTGCGCTCGATTCCCGCATTAAATCCGTCAACATCGGTCTGATGGGAGAGTGGAAGGTTGTTGGCATCCTAAAAGTGGATGGTGTCTATACGGCTGATATTCGCCCCCTCATCCGCATGAACATCAATGTCGTTGCCCAAGCAGGAACACGCCAAGAAGCGGGTGTGTTTGGTCTTGGCGGGCGTTATGGTTATGATCACTTCTTTAAGACTGAAAACTGGCAGCACGCGGCCCGTGAGGCCGTGCGTCAGGCCGTTGTGAATCTTGATGCAAAACCAGCGCCAGCTGGTGAGATGACCGTGGTACTTGGCAATGGCTGGCCTGGTATCTTGCTCCATGAAGCGATCGGCCATGGACTTGAAGGTGATTTTAACCGCAAAAAGACATCAGCTTTTAGTGAGCTTATGCATCAACAAGTAGCTGCTAAAGGCATTACCGTGGTGGATGATGGCACATTACCAAACCGCAGAGGATCTTTGACGATCGACGATGAAGGTACCACAACCCAATGCACCGTTTTGATTGAAGATGGTATTCTTAAAAACTATATGCAAGATCGCATGAATGCGCGCCTGATGAACACTAGGTCCACAGGCAATGGCCGGCGCGAGAGCTATGCTTTTCCCCCTTTTCCACGCATGACAAACACCTATATGCGTAATGGCAAACATAGCCCCGAAGAGATCATCCAATCGGTTAAAAAAGGCTTGTATGCCGTTAATTTTGGTGGTGGGCAGGTGGATATTTCATCCGGTCAATTTGTATTTTCTGCTGTCGAAGCTTATCTGATTGAGGATGGTCGTATTACAACGCCTGTGAAAGACGCAACCCTTATTGGTAATGGTCCTGAGGTCTTAAAGCACGTCACAATGATTGGTAATGATTCCACCCTTGATACGGGTATTGGCACCTGCGGCAAAAATGGGCAAGGCGTGCCGGTTGGCGTTGGACAACCCACCCTTAAAATTTCGAATCTGACGGTGGGAGGCACCCAAGTCGCATGATATTTTTAAAACACGCTTACGGGACGCTTTGCGCCTTTAGTTTATTGTTTTCTCCGCTTCAAGCAGCGGATCATGGCATCGCCATGTTAGGGCCCCTCAAATATGGTGAAAGCTTTACGCATTTTGACGGATTAAACCCAAATGCTCCCCAAGGTGGCACCTTAAAGCTTGCTGTGGTTGGCACTTTTGATAGTAATAATCCGTTTATCAATAAAGGTATTCCACCCGCAGGTATTAGCCTTTACAGCGATAAGCTCATTTTTGAACCCTTGATGAAACGCGCCCCAGATGAGCCAATGAGTTTTTACGGCTTGATTGCAGAAAGCGTTGAAGTAGCACCAGACCGTTCTTGGGTGATTTTCAAGATCAGGCCCAGTGCACGTTGGTCGGATGGGAAGCCCATCACAGCAGACGATGTTTTATTCTCGCACCAAATCGTACGTGATAAGGGACGATTTAATTTAAGAAGCCTCTATGCACGCGTTGAAAAGTCAGAAAAGCTGGACCCGCTTACCGTAAAATTCACATTTACGCGTGAAGCCGATGGTTCATTTGATCCAGAACTTCCTTGTGTTATGGCCATGATGAACGTGTTGCCAAAGCACGTTTTAGCATCACAAGATTTTGAGAAAAATATTCTAGATCCTCTCGTCGGCAGTGGTCCTTATCGCGTTAAAGAAATAAGTTATGGCAAGTATGTCATATTTGAAAAAAGAAGCAATTATTGGGGCAAAGATCTGCCGGTCAATAAAGGGCTCTATAATGTGGATACCATTCGCTATGACTATTATCTCGATTCCAAAGTTGCTTTTGAAGCCTTTAAGTCAGGCCTCTATGATGTGCGGATCGAGCCTGATATAGCCCTTTGGCATAAAGGGTACACCTTTCCAGCGGTGCATCAAAAAAAGGTGATCCGGGAAGAAATTCCACACACCATGCCTGTTGGGATGAAGGCGTATGTTATGAATACGCGCAAGCCCAATTTAAGCGACCCGCGTGTGCGCCAGGCCCTAATCCTTGCCTTTGATTTTGAATGGATAAATAAAAACCTTCTTTTCGATGCGTATACGCGAACAAAAAGTTTTTTTGATAATACAGAGCTCGCATCCCACGATCTACCCACGGGCATTGAGCGCGATATTCTTAAAAAATTTGAAAAACAAATTGATCCAAGAATCTTGAGGGAACCCTATATCGTACCTAAGTCAGACGGTCATGGCACCAACCGAGAGAATCTCAAAAAAGCACGGGCCCTTTTTGAAGAAGCTGGATGGGTGATTCATAACGATACTCTCATCCACAAAGACACAAAAAAACCGTATGAGCTTGAATTGCTGCTCTACAGCAAGGATGATCAAAAGATGGCATTAGCCTACGCACGATCTCTTAAAAAATTAGGCGTCAAACTTAACGTGCGTATTGTTGACACGGCTCAGTTTGAAAACCGCCGCATGAAGTTCGATTATGATCTTTTCTTACAACATTGGGCCCACAGTCTTTCTCCCGGCAATGAACAAAAACTTTACTGGGCAAGCTATAATGCAGAAGAAGAAGGTAGCCGGAACTATGCCGGTGCTAAAGACCCTGTGATTGACGCACTTGCCGCCATGATCACAACGGCAAAATCGCGCGAAGAAATGGTTGGTATTGTGCGCGCACTCGACCGAGTTCTCCTCTTTCATGATTTTGTTGTTCCGCTAGGTCATCAAAACAAGTATTATATATCCTATTGGAATCGGGTCGCTCACCCCGAGGCCGGGAAAAGTGGTCAGATGATGACCATGTCCGCCTGGTGGGTGAACCCTAATAATTAAGAAAAAGAGTCTTCACCATGGAGCATACACAAAAAAAGCATCCCTATCACCTCGTTGATCCAAGCCCTTGGCCCGTTGCCGGATCTATGGCTGCGTTTCTCCTTACTGTAGGTGGGGTTTTGTATATGAAGGGGCATGATCATTACACCTTTTATGTGGGTGTTGTTCTCCTGCTTCTAACCATGGTTGGTTGGTTTCATGATATTATTAAAGAATCGCGCACTGAACATACGGATGCTGTAAAACATGGCCTGCGCTATGGCATGATTCTTTTTATCATATCGGAAGTGATGTTCTTTGTGGCCTTTTTCTGGGCTTATTTTGATGCCAGTATTTTTCCCAAAGAAGCAACCGGTGGTGTTTGGCCTCCTAAAGGCATTCACACGCTTGACCCTTTTGAACTTCCTTATCTAAATACGTTGCTCTTGCTTCTCTCAGGCACAACCATTACCTGGGCGCACCATTCTCTCATCGAAGGCGATGAACGGATGTTCTTGAAGCAGCTCTTCTATACCATTGGCCTTGGCATTCTCTTCCTTGGTGTGCAGGTGTATGAGTATATGCATGCGCCGTTTCTCTTTAAAGGCGGTATTTACCCCTCCACCTTTTATATGGCAACAGGATTCCATGGGTTCCACGTCTTTGTAGGTGTAACATTCCTCATTGTGTGTTGGCTTAGAGGCAGACGCGGTGATTTTAAACCTGATGATCATTTCGGGTTTGAAGCAGCTGCTTGGTATTGGCACTTTGTCGACGTTGTATGGCTTTTCTTGTTTGTCTCCATTTATTGGTGGGGAAGCGCCCATTAAAGCGCAACGCCTATCACTTGCTCTTTTCTCTCTTCTCTTAGTGGGGTTGACTGCTGCCTTAGGCGTATGGCAACTCCAACGTCTTGCCTGGAAACGTAGTATTCTTGAAACACTAGAGCACAACATAACAGCGCCCATCACCCCTTACGAGAATATCTATGTGCAGAACGAGGGCTCTTCACTCGAAGGACGCCGTGTTGTGTTACAGGGCACCTTGCGTGATGAAGGCGCCTATTACCTGATCAATCAAAGAAAAGGCAGCATTCTCGGGTATCGTCCTTTGCAACGACTTCAAACACCTGGAAACTTTGACATACTTGTCTTGCGGCCTTGGGTTGCACACAAAAATCCACCTAAGGCGAAAAAAGTCATAGTGACAGGTGTTTTAAGGAAGAGCCACAATAGCCCCAGCTTTTTTATGCCGCAGTCAGATTTAAGTAAACATGAGCTTTTGACCATTCATATTCCAGATTTAAGTACGCCCAAAGATCATCTACTACAAGAATACTATGTGGATGAGCGTACAGACATGGCAGAACCCGATTTCAAAAAACGATTTATGTCCAGCTTAAATATTCAAAACAACCATGCATCTTATGCGATTACGTGGTTTTCTTTATCGATTGCTCTTCTTTTGATGACTTTTTTAGCTCTACGGCCCAAAAAGAAACAGGCGTAAAACACCCTAAAACTTAGGCATGCCCTGCAACCGTGGATAAAAATTCTGGATCCACCCCGAGCTTGCCTAACGCCTTGCGCCATCGATCGTCTATCTCTGTTTCATAAAGGAGCGTCGGATCGGGTTCTACCACAAGCCAAGCATTTTCTTGAATCTCACGATCGAGCTGCAGAGCATCCCATCCCGCATAACCCAACGCTATCATCTTATGCGAGGGTCC
>JBQCDM010000019.1:0-11072 GCA_051961235.1 Nucleicultricaceae bacterium (SeqCode) | reverse complement strand
CTTAAGTAAGCGAGTTTTGCGTCACCCAACTGTCATGCGTTTTTTATGTTGGCTTGCTGCATGCTATATCGGTTTCGTTTATAAAACAACGCGCTGGGAAAAAAAAGGTTTTGAACATGTAGAGCCCTATTGGGATCAACATAAGCCACTCATTGTTTGCTTTTGGCATAATCGGTTGATGATGACTTGTTTTGCTTGGCAATCGCTCCACCAAAACTTTAATATGCTGATATCGTCCCACTCTGATGGGCAGTATATCGCAAATATCGTTGGCCATTATGGAATACATACGATTGCGGGGTCTTCCTCTAAAGGGGGAACGCAGGCTCTACGAAAGCTCTTGCGCGTTTTAAAGGAAGGGCATGCGATCGGTGTGACGCCCGATGGACCAAGAGGGCCTCGTTTTGAAGTGTCAGATGGCATTGTGCAAATGGCGCGTCTTTCAGGCGCTGATATTATTCCAGTCACCTTTGCCATTTCAAGAAGACGCGTTCTAAAGACATGGGATCGGCTGGTTTTTGCACTCCCTTTTAGTCGCGGCATTTTAATGTATGGAAACCCGATCCACCTTGAATCTTTGGAAAAAAATGAAGACATGACGGGGGACGCTTTAAAACAACATATTAAACATCGCTTGATCGCTATTTCAAATGAAGCGGATAGGGCGCTTAATCAACAACCTATCGAGTAATATTAATGGAATCCTTATATCGTTTTCTGACACGTTTTTTTGGACCTCTTTATTTAAAACATAGTCTAAAGAAGCGTGCGCGTTCCGGCAAAGAAGATCCGGCGCGTCTTCATGAACGCTATGGTATAGCGTCTTTGGATCGTCCATTAGGTGATCTTGTTTGGATTCATGCAGCGAGTGTTGGTGAGTCTCTTTCTGTGATAGAGCTCATTCAACGCCTGAGTCAACTTTATCCAACGTTGACCATTTTAATGACCACGCAAACAGTGACGTCGGCAGAGCTTGTGAAAAAAAGGCTGGGAGATTGTGTGATCCATCATTATTTGCCCTATGATGTTCCATTATGGGGGCGGCGATTTCTAGACCATTGGAAGCCTAATCATGCCTTTTGGGTTGAATCTGAGCTGTGGCCTAATCTCTTATCAGAGATTAAGCACAGAGGAATTCCCTTGACGCTTTTGAATGGACGGTTGTCGGATCGCAGTTTTAAGAGATGGCAAAAACTTAAACATTGGATAACACCACCGCTTGTTCATTTTAATGACTGTTTTGTTCAGTCTGAGGAACAAAAAGAGCGTTTTGATGCCTTAGGCGGACACCATGTGGTGGCAACTGGTAATATCAAATATGCAGCAGCGCCTCTGCCCTTTGACCCGGTTGAATTAAAAAGTGTTCAAGAGAAGATTGCTGGAAGGCCCGTATGGACTGCCTCGAGTACGCACCCGGGAGAAGAACAATTAATCCTTGAGGTGCACCATCGCCTAAAGCAGAGCATCCCCAATCTCCTCACGATCCTCATACCACGCCATCCATCACGTGGCGATGAGGTTGCTGCTCTCGTGAATGCTTCTTCTCTTGCTTCCTCAAGGCGATCGCAGGGAGAGTTAATTACGGCACAAACGGACGTCTATCTTTGTGATACATTGGGGGAGCTGGGTTTGTTTTATCGGGCATCTCCCATTGCTTTTGTTGGCGGTTCACTCGTTCCAATTGGAGGACATAATATTATTGAGCCAGCTCAGGTTGGTGCGGCTGTGATTCATGGGCCATATATGCACAATTTTCGTGATGTTTTAGAAGCATTTCGGGCAGATAAGGCTAATCTTGAAATTGCGTCTGTGGAGGATCTTAGCGAGGTTTTGCATCAACTTTGGACAAACCCTGAGCTCTTGGCGTCTATGCAAGAACGATCACGCTTACTTGCTAAAAAACATGAAAAGGTTTTAGATCATGTTATGGTGCAATTGGTGCATTTGTTGAAACATAGTCTCAAGGTATCAAATAATGCTGATTCAGCCTGAATTTTGGCAGGAAAAAAAATCTTTTAAGTCTTGTGTCTTAAGACCACTTTCTTATCTTTACCAATGGGTTGGGCGGTGCCGCTCTATTCTAAATCACCCTTATCAAGCGGATATCCCCGTTATTTGTGTGGGAAACGTGACCTTAGGCGGAGCTGGAAAAACGCCTGTTGTGCGTTTGATTGTGTCGTTGCTTCACCATGGAGCGCGTCTCAATGTTCAGATCGTGACACGAGGATACAAAGGGCAGATCAAAGTGCCGACTCGTGTTATCTCTGGATCTGAGGCAAAGATGGTTGGGGATGAAGCTATTTTGTTGTCGAAGACAGCGCCTTGCTGGGTGGGGGCCAACCGTAGACGCGCTATTGAGTGTGCTAAACTTGAGGGAGCTGCTCTTGTGGTTATGGATGATGGCTTTCAAAACCCCAGTGTTTTTAAAGATTTAAGCATTTTAGTCATTGATGGACCCTTTGGGCTAGGTAATGGATATGTTTTTCCAGCAGGGCCTTTGCGAGAGCCCCTCCATCTTGCCCTTAAAAGAGCAGATGCTGTTATTATCATTGGAGAAGATAAGCAGCACCTTATTAATCAGGTGTCTTCTGTACCTGCTTTTAAGGCAGAGATACAACTGTGGGCAAACGACGTGGCGCCACGTATGAAACGCGGTGTTTATGCATTTACTGGAATTGGTCGCCCGGAGAAATTTTTTGATTCTCTAAGAGAGGCCGGTGTCACTATTATAAAACATCAATCCTTTCCAGATCATTATCTATTTTCAGAAACTGATTTAGAAAACATAATGAATGAAGCAGACCTGCTCGACCTTGATGTTGTCACGACTGAAAAAGATTATGTACGCCTATCACCGCACTGGCAGAAGCGGATTTATCAAATTCGTTCCGATATCATGTTAGAGGATATGCCCTTGTTTCAAAAATTTTTAATCCAACAACTGGAACGTATCCAAAAGAAGAGAAAAAAAACGAATGCTTAAGCTTATATCACGTTTCTTTGAGACGATTGGATTTGTCATTATTATAGCAACGTTCTATCTTTTGCCATTGAGATGGAGCTCTGCTTATGGCGCTTTTGTTGCTGGTATGCTTGGTCCTTTAGTGCCTGTTACAAAACGCGCTTATGATAATTTGAAGCGGGCTCTTCCAGGATTAAAAGAAGAAGAGTATCGCACAATCATTAAAGGCATGTGGCGCAATATAGGCAGCACCTTTGCAGAATATCCAAAGTTAAAAAGTTTACCGCTTCTAACTCCCGAAAGCCCGGTTGAAGTTGTGGGGATTGAGCACGTGGATCGTCTTATTGAAAATAAGATTCCCGCCATTTTTGTTTTAGGACATCTTGCAAATTGGGAACTTGCAACGCGGGTTGCTTCTGTTAGAGGGCTACGTATTGCTCAAGTTTACCGCCGCGTTAATAACCCGATTGTTGCAAAGCTTATTCGTTGCATCCATGGATCTATGGTGAGTGAATTAGTGGAGAAAGGGGCTGAAGGCGCAAGACAGCTAATTGAGGTCATGAAGCGTAAAGAAACCCTTTCTGTCTTAATTGATCAAAAAATGAATGAAGGTATGGCTGTTCCGTTTTTTGGACGAGACGCTATGACGGCTCCAGCGGTTGCAAAGCTGGCTTTGAAATTTAAAGCGCCCATTATACCTGTGCGGGTTGAGCGGCTTGGAGGGCTTCGGTTTCGCGTGACGTATTATCCGCCATTGAACATAGCTTACGGTGAGACAACGCCAGAGGCTATCTATGATGTGCTTTTGCAAATTAATCAACATCTTGAGTCTTGGATTCGCGAGCGACCAGATCAATGGTTTTGGATTCATAATCGTTGGCCAAAGACGTGAGATCTCAAAAAAAAGTTAAAAAAGTTTAAAAAAAGTAAATTTCTTAAACAAAGGGGCTTGCAAAATTAGATTTCTTGCGTATTATCCGACCCAGTTGAACTGTTAAGCGGGCGTAGCTCAGGGGTAGAGCACAACCTTGCCAAGGTTGGGGTCGAGGGTTCAAATCCCTTCGCCCGCTCCATTCAACGATCCTTAAAGGCTAGTTTTCCTACTTAGCATCTTCTCTTCTTGGTAACTTAAGTTTATAATGGGGCGATATTACTAGCTCTTCACAAGGGGCATTACTATAGCTTGCATAAGGGGGTACTTGTGAATCAATATATAGAACAATTGCTTCAAAAAGCGGTTGATCTTCTTGCAAAAGAATTTGGTGAGCATCATCGAAATAACGTTGATGTGTTTGTAAAGAATCTCTACTCACATTTGCCGCCTGAAGATTTTTCAAAACTCAAGATTGAAGAAATCGGTGAAGGGCTTGTTGCTCTGTTTGGCCTTTTTTTGAATCGCTCTAAAGGGAAGATGAAGCAAAATATTTATTTTTGGCATCCTAAAGGGCACTCAGCTAAATCTGAGCGCATTGTTATTGATGTCATTAATGATGATCGGTCATTCCTAGTTGATTCACTGCAAGGACTTCTTGCACGCCATGGGTTGCGGGCACGCATTTTAATGCACCCTGTTTTTGATGTTAAACGCAACGATAAAGGCGAGCTTCTAGAGCTTTCGTCTACGAATGGAACAAAAGCCAACTCTGATGAAGTTGAGTCTGTTATTCATTGTGAAGTGGTTGAATCGGCAACGCCTGATCTCGTGGATATCCTTAAAGGGGGGATAGCAGAAGTTTATGAAGATGTGAAAGCTGCCAATGATGATTGGCAATCCATGCGGCTTAAAATTGATAATGCAATTAAGGATTTGAGAGAATCGGAAGATATTCAGGATTCCGAATCCCTCAAGGAGACTCTTGAGTTTTTAACCTGGATTAAAGATGATCATTTCACCTTCCTTGGGTATTGTAACTTTGATTTGACGACAGCTGAAGGACGCTTGTTACGTGATCCAGTTTCATCGGATGGTCTTGGTGTTCTTGCAGAGGCTTCTGTCCATACGCTCAGTAAAATTTATGAAGGGATTAAGTTCGATTCTGTTGCGCGTCGATATATCCACGACCCAGTACCTGTTGCTATTAATAAAACGTCTAAGATTTCAAATGTGCATCGTGCCGTTCCCATGGACTCTATTTGGATTAAACGTTTTAATAAACGTGGACAAGTCATTGGCATTCATGTCTTTACTGGTCTTTTTACATCTGTTGCTTATGATAGCAGTGCGCGTGACATTCCGCTGTTGAAGAAAAAAATCTATGAAATTTTGGATCATTCCAATCTTTCAGCTTATTGGCATGATGGAAAAAGTTTGATTCATATTTTGGATTCCCTACCACGCGATGAACTTTTTCAAGCAACAGTACCAGAGTTATCAAGGATTGGTCTTGCTGTATTGAAACTGCAACAACGTCATCGTGTGGCACTTTTTGTGCGAAGAGATCAATTTAACCGATTTTTATCGTGCTTAGTTTATGTTCCGCGCGAGAAATTTGATACGGATCTTTGTGATAAAATTGGTGATATTCTCTCGCATGAATTCAAAGGGACAGTCAGTGCTTACAAAGCACAATTTGGCGCTCTTGATTTTGCGCGTGTGCATTATACCGTGCAGGTGAAAGAAGCGGAATTTGATATCATCCATCACGATGAAATTGAACGAAAACTCATTGAAATTGCGCGTTCTTGGCGTGATGAATTGCGTGTGTCTTTAGCGGATACCTTTTCTGAATCATTGAGCTCAAAGCTGTATCGCAAATACCGTGAATCGTTCTCAAAGGGATATCAAGAAAAATTTAGCGGCATGCTTGCTGTTGATGATATTAAAGAAATTGAATCGCTGCTTGAGCATAAAAGCCGTCGGGCGCGTCTTTGCCTTGATCAAAGCGTCTACCAAAACCGGGTTAATCTTAAGATTTATAATTACAAAGAGCCGGTCGCTCTTTCTGAAGTGTTGCCAAGCCTTGAGAATATGGATCTGCGCATTATCACTGAAAACCCATATCTTGTTAAGATTGATGAGGGTGCAGAAAATGTATGGATTCATGATTTTGTAGCTGAAGTGTCTCCAGGTGTATCCATCGATCTTGATGCGGTTGGTACAAATTTTCTTGAAACTTTGAATAAATGTTGGTCAGGCCGCATTGAAAATGATGGATTTAATCGACTTGTTTTGCGTGCAGGGCTTTCACCCAGACACTGTTCTCTCTTAAGAGCATATTGTAAGTATATAAGACAATTGCCTCTACCGTTTGGTAAGGATTACATTGAATCAGCACTTATTTCTAACCCGAAAATTGCAAAGAGCTTTATTGTTCTTTTTGAGTCGCGCTTTAACCCAGATCATCAACAAAGTGATCAAGTGCTTGTTCAAAAAATTGAGCAGGATTTGGATGAAATCTTGAGTGTGGACGTTGATCGTATTTTGCGCATCTACTTCCACTTGATTCTTGCAACGCTCAGGACAAATTTTTATCAAACAGATAGCTCTGGTCATCCAAAGTCTTATATTTCCTTTAAGTTTGATTGCTCTAAAATTGATGAGCTTCCGCTACCTAAGCCCATGTATGAGATTTTTGTCTACTCACCACGCATGGAAGCTGTGCATTTGCGTGGCGGTAAAGTTGCGCGTGGGGGAATTCGTTGGTCTGATCGTCTTGAAGATTTCCGTACGGAAGTTTTAGGCTTGATGAAGGCGCAAATGGTGAAAAACACGGTCATTGTACCCGTGGGTTCAAAAGGCGGCTTTATCGTCAAAAAAGACCTAAAAAGCATGACACGCGAACAGTTCCTTCAAGAAGGCATAGAATGTTATCAAACGATGATTCGAGGTATGCTCGACATCACGGATAATTTGAATGATCATACGATTGTTCCACCTGAACGCGTTGTTAGATGGGATGGGGATGATCCTTATCTCGTTGTTGCAGCAGACAAAGGGACAGCTACGTTTTCGGATCATGCAAATGCTGTGTCAAAAGAATATGGCTTTTGGCTTGATGATGCTTTTGCGTCAGGCGGATCTGTTGGATATGATCATAAAAAAATGGGTATTACAGCGCGCGGTGCTTGGGAGTCTGTAAAACGCCACTTTAGAGAAATGGATGTCGATGTCTCGGTTTCACCGATCACCGTTATTGGTATTGGTGACATGTCGGGAGATGTGTTTGGTAACGGTATGCTGAGCACAAATACGATTAAACTGATGTTTGCGTTTGATCATCGCCATATCTTTATTGATCCAAATCCGGATCATCTTAATAGTTACGAAGAGCGCCTTCGACTCTTCAAATTACAGCGTTCAAGTTGGATGGATTATGATCAAAGCATGATCTCCGAGGGCGGCGGTGTTTATGATCGCAACGCAAAGGAAATTCCAGTCAGCGAGACGGTTAGAAATATTCTCAATATTTCTAAAGACAAAATGGCGCCTGCTCAGTTGCTTCAAGCAATTTTAAAATTTAATGCCGATTTGCTTTGGCTTGGCGGCATTGGCACATTTGTTAAATCGTCGAGAGAAAGCCATGCAGATGTGGGAGACCGTACGAATGATTCCATTCGTATTAATGCACGGGATTTGCGTGTCAAGGTTTTGGCTGAAGGTGCAAATCTCGGTGTCACTCAACTTGGGCGCATAGAGTATGCATCAAAAGGTGGGCGTATTAATACAGATGCGATTGATAACTCAGCGGGTGTCGATTGTTCGGACCATGAGGTTAATATCAAAATTCTTTTGAATACCTTGGTCAAACATTCGGAGCTTTCTCTAAAAGACCGTAATATCCTTTTAGAAAATATGACAGATGATGTGGCTTACCTTGTTTTAAGGGATAACTATCTTCAAACCCTAGCCGTGAGCAATATGCAAGATAGACGGGTTAGGGATTTAGACCAACACATCAAAATTATGCATGAGTTGGAAAAGATAGGGCTTCTCAATCGAACCATTGAGTTTCTTCCAGATGATGCAACGTTGCAAGATTTTCAAGCGGATCAAGAAGGTCTAACACGTCCTGAACTAGCCGTACTTATGGCATATGTAAAAATTAATGTTTATGAGGCGTTTCTTGCCACCTCTTTGCCCGATGAAGCATTTTTTGAGTTCTTGCTGCTTAATTATTTTCCAAAACAACTTCAGAAAAAATATCATGACGCGATTCTAGCCCATCCTTTGCGTCGCGAAATTATTGCAACTGTTTCTATTAATGAAATCATTAATAGGGTTGGTTTTTCTTTTATCTATGAAGTACAGGAGAAGAGCGGATGCTCCTTTGAAGATGCCATTAAAATTTGTTATGTAGTGATTAATGTATTTGATCTCCGAGCCTTTTGGGACGAGCTTGAGTCCTTAGACTATAAAGTGTCAACGGCGAGCCAGATCAGTATTTTTCAGGATATTAATCGTATCATTGTGCGTACGATGATTTGGCTCCTTCGTTATTACCCAAAAGTAACATCCATTCATCAGACGTCGGATGCTTTGCGAGCTGGTGTTGAAGATTTTCTCTCCAGTTTAGCAGGTTGCTTGGATGAGGAAGGGTACTTAGAGCTTGCGCAAAATGTTGCAGCTTATCAAGAACTGGGGCTCGACCAAGATTTAGCACAGCGGCTATCTATTCTAAAGATTGCGGCAAGCTCTCCCGATATTATTTTGATTTCTTCCAAAACAGGTGACACGGTTGCCGAGATTGCAGGGTTGTATTTTAAAGCAGGCAATCGTTTTGGATTTAATCTTTTAAAGCAGGCTTTGGACAATTCTTCAGCCAGTTCATTCTGGAGTCGGTGGGCTGCAGCTAATTTGCAGGAAGATCTTGCACGATATCAAAACAAAATGGTTGTTGAGATTTTAAAGGCTAAGGAAACGCTGGTGTTAAGTGATGATCCAACAATAGAAGCCGCATGGGATGCGTGGATATCAGCGCATAGCCGCTCTATTGGACGCATTGATCAGGTGTTGGCTGAAGCTAAATTGCATGGTCTTTCTGACTACACAATGATTTCTGTGGTTGCTCGAGAGATTCGTGAAGCTATCAACGCATAAGATTAAGTATGCGCACTATATACCTATCGAAATAACGAGGTATGTCACAAAAAAAGCTCTTCCAAAAGAAGAGCTTTTTTTTATTGTATAGAAATAAACCTTTTCCTCTGGTGGGAAGTCTTTGACTTTGAAATGGTTTTTTTAATCTCTTTCGTGATGCGATTATTTCTTCTTCATAGGCACTTTAGGTGTAGCATATTCAGGGACAAGTTCCTTTAAAAGAGAGAGAGATTTTTCTGAGTCTCTAAGACGTGCATGCTCTTCAAGAACATCAAGCCTGGATAGTAGACGCTTTGGCGGATCAATTTCCGTGGTTGCAAGCATCAATCCTTCACATGTTGTTGGTTGAAGATTTTCTGAATTAAAAAAGAGTTCTTCGTGCAGTTTTTCTCCACCACGAAGACCTGTATATTCAATTTTGATATCTTCATCGGGCTTGTAACCAGCAAGGCGAATCATCTGTCGTGCTAAATCATCAATCTTAATGGATTTACCCATATCAAGAACAAAGATTTGGCCGGTGGTTTTTGCAGATTTAAAACCAAGCGCGGCTGCTTGAAGGACGAGTTCAATCGCTTCGTGTGTTGTCATAAAATATCGCGTAACTCGTGGGTCCGTTACTGTAAGAGGGCCGCCTTTTTGAAGTTGACGTGTAAATAAGGGCACAACGGAGCCCGTTGATCCTAAGACGTTACCAAAGCGTACGATTACATAGCGCGTGCTACTTTTTTCCTTATTGAGGCTGTCAAGAGATTGACACAAGCTTTCTGAAAGCCTTTTGCTGGCACCCATAATGCTTGATGGGTTGACGGCTTTATCGGTAGATATGAAGACCATTGCTTTTACCTTGTTGGCTCGTGCCGCTTCAGCAATATTTCGTGTGCCTACGACGTTTGTTAATATAGCCTCATTCGGGTTTTGTTCTGCAATGGGTACATGTTTCAATGCTGCAGCGTGAAAGATAATGTCAGGTTTTTCTTCCTGTATCACTTTTTGTACGCGGATTGTATCAGACACATCCATCAAAACGGGTTTGATAGAAAGATCAGGATAGTGCTCAGTAATATCAAGGTTAGCGTTATAGAGCAAAAATTCAGAATGATCGACAATCGTAATGTGTGAAGGATCAAAAGCTGCGACCTGTCTCAAGAGCTCTCCACCAATGGTTCCGCCAGCACCAGTGACCAAAACGCGCCGTTTTTGAATGAAGGCTTTCATGGACTTTCGGTCCAAAGCAATCTGTTCACGCCCAAGCAAATCTTCGACGGAAATTGGCTTTATGTCGAGGGAATGGGGATTTGTTTTGTTGAGATCGGTGAGCTTTGGGATGCGCGCTAAATCCACGTTTAAATTAGCACTCAGGTCTAAAATTTTTTGTAGCATCGGCCCCTTAAAATCGGGATTCGTAATCACAAGGTGATGTGGGTGTGCGCCTTGTGCATTGAGGTGTGCTACAATGCGAGGCAAATCTTCAATGCGTCCCATGACTTCGATGCCATGAATGTAACGCCCTACATCATGTTTTCGATCATCGATAATGCCAACAATTTCATAAGGAGATTGGGCATTGTGTTCAACTTCGCGAATGAATAACTCCGTTTGATTGTTTACACCCACAAGAAGAACACGCGATTGTGGAACGGGAGAGAATTGATGGTTCGCTTGGGCTTCCATTCGATTTCTAAAAATGCGGTAGGCAAACCGAGATCCGCCTAAGAAAATAATCATAAGCCCCCATACAAGCCCAATGAGAGATCGTGGCATGGAAACAGGCTGGGTTAAAAGAAGCAGGAGTGGCAAATAGAGCAGGATGACACCCGTCACGGCAATCATAATCGCGATCAATTCATTGAGTGACACATAACGCCAAACCCCTCGATAAAGCTGGGTCCAAAGAAATACGCCAAGAGCGATAAAGCCTAAGATTGCTGTGTGCACGATGATGTGGGTGGCTGGATAATTAACAATATCATCCCCAACGCGCAACCAAAGCGCAAGAGGAAGTGCAAGGCATGTCATGAAGAGGTCATGCAGCAAAATGATAAAACTGCGATTGTGAGATAGCGTGTTTAC
>JBQCDM010000018.1:0-2216 GCA_051961235.1 Nucleicultricaceae bacterium (SeqCode) | reverse complement strand
CCTAAGATCGCAAGTGAACGGGCCCCGATGATATCTTCTAAATGCATGTGCTCAGCATTTAAGTTATCAAAGTATGGTGGCAATTTCACATATGTGCTTGTATTGGCCCAAGGGTATGTCACCCCTTCTCCCACATCAAGCTCGGCCCAATGTTGATCCCCCTTAAACACATCCTTATAACGTTGCTTAAACATGTCTGAAGTAAGAGATAATTTGATATTTTTTTGAATTTCATCATTAGTTGGCCAAATATCTTTTAGGTAGACTGGATTGCCATTTTTGTCTTGTCCTAAAGGATCATTGTACATGTCATGCAATAGAGTTCCTGCAAAAGCATAGGCAACCACGAGCATTGGAGATGCTAAATAGTTGGATTTGACTTGAGGATGTATACGACCTTCAAAATTTCTATTACCCGATAATACACCACTGACCGATAAATCATTTTCATCAATAGCTTTTGCAATTTCAGGCAAAAGTGGACCTGAATTGCCAATGCATGTTGTGCAACCATAACCCACAAGGTTAAAGCCAATACCATCTAAAGCTTTATCAAGTCCTGCTTTTTTTAGGTAATCTGTTACAACTTGAGATCCAGGCGCAAGTGACGTTTTAACCCAAGGTTTAACACTAAGGCCTTTAGCAAGTGCCTTTTGTGCAAGCAATCCTGCCCCAATCATGACAGACGGGTTAGATGTGTTTGTACAGCTTGTGATTGCTGCAATCACCACAACCCCATCCTCGAGCTTAAAGGTTTGCCCATTCACGGAAACGGTAGCACTTTTACGCTCGCTACTTTCTGCTTCGAGTGTTGACTTGCAAGAATGAACGGCTTCAGAAAGTAAAATCTTACTTTGTGGCTTTTTAGGACCCGCTAACGTTGGTTCAACGGTTGATAAATCGAGCTCAAGTGTTTCTGTAAAGACAGGAGGATTATTGTCATCACGCCATAAACCTTGCACCTTTGCATAGGCTTCAACAAGTTGAACACGCTCTGCATCTCGCCCGGTAAAGTTCAGGTAGTTTAGGGTTTCGTTATCGATTGGGAAAAAGCCGCACGTTGCACCGTATTCAGGGGCCATATTTGCAATTGTTGCACGATCTGCAACGCTTAAGGAGTCGAGACCATGGCCAAAAAACTCAACAAACTTGCCAACAACACCGTGCGCGCGGAGCATTTGTGTGACTGTCAGAACAAGGTCCGTTGCCGTTGATCCTTCTTTTAAAGAGCCTATCAATTTAAAGCCGACCACTTCCGGAATAATCATTGAGATCGGTTGGCCCAGCATTGCAGCTTCTGCTTCGATGCCGCCTACACCCCATCCAAGCACTGAAAGGGCATTAACCATTGTTGTATGGCTATCTGTGCCCACCAACGTATCTGGATAAGCATAGGTTTTTCCATTACAGGTATCTGTCCAGACACCTTGTGCTAGATATTCAAGATTCACCTGATGGCAAATGCCTGTTCCTGGGGGCACCACACGAAAATTATTAAACGATCCTTGTCCCCAGCGCAAAAAGGCATAGCGCTCTTTATTACGCATAAGTTCTTTATCAACGTTATACTCAAAAGACGCGCCAGAACCATAGGAATCAACCATAACAGAATGGTCGATCACGAGATCAACAGGCGACATGGGATTAATTTTTTCAGGGTTTAGGCCGGCATCTTTCATGGCATCGCGCATGGCTGCTAAATCAACAATCGCTGGAACGCCTGTGAAATCTTGCATTAAAACACGTGCCGGCATAAATGCAATTTCGCGATCGGACCTGCGGTTGCGCGTCCAACCTGCTAATTCTTCAATATCTTCTCGTTTAATGGATTTACCATCTTCATAGCGCAGTAGATTTTCTAAGAGAACCTTTAAGCTAATGGGAAGATTTGAAAAGTTGGGTAAGTGCTTTTGTGCTTTTTCAAAGCTGAAATAGTAGTAAGATTTGTCTCCAACCGTAAGAGTGCTCTCTGTATTAAGAGAATCCTGACCAATTTTTTGCATGAAAAACTCCCATTTTTTTGTCTTTATAGAATCATAAGATTGAGAATTTGTTAAGGAGAAATAAAAAAATAATGCTTTCGAGTGTTTAATAATTTACCTTTTATACGTATAAAATTAACAGGGGTAAGAGAATGCTAAAAAATACTTTAACTACATACGGCAGTATGTCACGATTTTTGCATTGGTTTATGGCTATATGTATTATAGCACTTC
>JBQCDM010000017.1:0-24426 GCA_051961235.1 Nucleicultricaceae bacterium (SeqCode) | reverse complement strand
GTTAAAAATTTAAGGGTTTTTCTTGCATTATGAGGCCTCGGGTGTATAAAGAAGAAAACTCTTTTTTTAATAAGGGCCAAGATATCAATGTTTTCTAAATTAATCCAGCGTCTTTTTGGGTCTGCTAACGATCGATATTTAAATAGCTTAAAGTCTATTGTTCAAGAAATTAATAAGCTAGAGCCAAAGTTTGAACAAATGTCTGATGAGGCGTTAAAAGGGCAAACGCAAGTTTTTAAGGAACGAATCCTGAAAGGGGAAAGCCTGGATAGCCTTTTGGTTGAGGCTTTTGCAACGGTCAGAGAGACTTCAAAGCGCGTGCTTGGCATGCGTCATTTTGATGTGCAGTTACTGGGTGGTATTATTCTTCATCGTGGTATGATTGCGGAAATGGCAACAGGTGAAGGTAAAACACTTGTTTCAACTTTACCGGTTTATCTCAATGCTCTTTCAGGGCATGGCGTGCATGTAGTGACTGTTAACGACTATTTGGCGACACGTGACTCAAATGAAATGAGTCAAATATACAACTTCTTAGGACTTTCTGTGGGTTGTATTTTGAATTCGATGGATGATGATGAGCGTCGTGCAGCCTATCACGCCGACATCACCTACGGTACCAATAATGAATTTGGCTTCGATTATCTTCGTGACAATATGAAGTTTCGTTTGGATCAAATGGTTCAACGCCAATTTAATTATGCCATTGTCGACGAAGTCGATAGCATTTTGATCGATGAAGCTAGAACCCCCCTTATTATTTCAGGTCCTGCTGAAGACTCATCAGAGCTTTACCGTGCCGTGAATGTTATTATTCCAAAGCTTGAGGCGGTGGATTATGAAAAGGATGAAAAAGCACGTGCTGTGACTTTAACAGAAGCGGGATCTCAAAAAATTGAGCAACTACTGCAAGAAGCCGGCATGATTAAAGAAGGAACGCTCTACGATATTAATAACATCATGTTGGTTCACCACGTAAACCAGGCGTTGAAAGCGCATAAGCTTTTCACACGCGATGTGGATTACATTGTGAAAGACGATAAAGTCATTATCATTGACGAATTTACAGGTCGTATGATGGAAGGGCGTCGTTATTCTGATGGGTTGCATCAAGCGTTAGAAGCAAAGGAAAACGCTGAAATCCAGATGGAAAACCAAACATTGGCATCCATTACGTTCCAAAATTATTTTAGGCTCTACAAAAAACTGGCTGGTATGACAGGTACGGCTGCAACGGAAGCGTCCGAGTTTGCGGATATCTATAAACTTGAGGTGATCTCTGTTCCAACCAATTTACCGTTAGCGCGCGTGGATGCGGATGATGAGATTTATCGCACTGCCAAAGAAAAGTATGACGCTATCATCCTCTTGATTGAGGAATGTTACAAGAAAAGACAACCTGCACTTGTGGGCACAACCAGCATTGAGAAATCTGAATATCTCTCTGGGCTTTTAAAGCAAAAGGGTGTTCCTCACCAAGTTTTAAATGCACGCTATCATGAACAAGAAGCAATGATTATTTCTCAGGCAGGTCGTCCTGGTGCGGTGACTATTGCAACAAACATGGCAGGTCGTGGTACGGATATTAAGCTTGGCGGTAACCTGGAAATGCGCTTAAAGGCAGATCTTGCAGACGTTACAGATCCTAAGCTTTACGCGTTAAAGAAGGGCGAAATTGAACTTGAATTGAGCCGTGCTGCTCAAGAAGTAAAAGAAGTAGGCGGCCTTTATGTGATCGGTACAGAAAGACACGAAAGCCGACGCATCGATAATCAGTTGCGTGGACGTGCTGCGCGTCAAGGTGATCCTGGATGCTCAAAATTTTATCTGTCGCTTGAAGATGATTTGATGCGTATTTTTGGATCGCAACGCTTGGATGCTTGGTTGCAAAAACTGGGCTTGAAAGAAGGCGAGGCAATCGTTCACCCTTGGATTAATAAGAGTATTGAACGCGCGCAACAAAAAGTTGAAGCCCGCAACTTTGATATTCGTAAGCATCTTTTGAAATATGACGATGTGATGAATGATCAACGTAAGATCATTTATGAACAACGTCGCATACTCATGGAAAAAGATGATGCGAGCGAAGCGATTCTTGATATGAGAAAAGACGTTCTAGAGAATATGGTGCGTCGTTTTATCCCTGAGAATGCTTATTCTGACCAGTGGGATGTTGAAGCGCTTCATGAGGAGTGTCTGCGTATTTTTGCCATTGATTTCCCCATTGCAGATTGGGCTCAAGAAGAGGGGATTGCTGACCTTGAAATTATCGATCGTATCAGCAATGCTGTTGATGAAAAGATGATGCAAAAAGAGCAGGTGTATGGCGCTTCAGTTATTCGTATGGCTGAAAAAAGCATTCTTTTGCGTCTCTTGGATCAAGCATGGAAAGATCACTTGTTGACGCTTGATCACTTAAGACAGGGTATTAATTTAAGAGCATACGCTCAACGTGATCCACTCAATGAGTATAAGCAAGAAGCCTTTATTCTTTTCCAAGATATGCTTGCGCGTGTGCGTGAAATGGTCACAAGTGCACTCTTCCATTTAACATTGAATGAAGACAATGCTGAGGATGTTTTTGAAGCGGCTTTTGGGGATGTTGACGATGAACCAACAAACTTAGAATATCATATGCCAAGTTTAGACGGAAATGACGATTCAAAAACAGTTTCGAATAAAAAGGTCGGGTCTAAAAAAGAAACGCCCAAAAAACAGGCAACGGCGGCTAAAGCAACAAAAGCGCCTTCTAAACGAAAAGAGCTCGATGTTGCTGTTTCCTCAACTAGGCTAACGCGCAATTCAATGTGTCCGTGCGGTTCTGGCAAGCGTTATAAGCATTGCCATGGTCAAGATACTGTATAATTCAAGTATAGTGAGCTGGGATCTTTAAAAATCAAGATCCCAGTAATGCTTTGGAGGATGGACACCAGGCATTTGGTCTAACAAAAGCGGACGAAAGCTTGGCCTTGATTTAAGGCGACAGTACCATTCTTTTATTTCAGGATAATCATCCCAAGGTATATGGCTTAAATAATCAAGCGTGGAGAGATGAGCGGCCGCTGTAATGTCTGCAAGCGATAAGCGTTCTCCTGCAAGCCAGTATCGCCGATCGATGAGCCATGTTATGTATCCAAGGTAGTCATGCAAGGCTGTGACACCGGCTCTAATTTCTGCTGAATCCGGATGTTGTTTTTCAAAATATCGCTTAAATAGTTTTTCATAGACGATTTTAACGACAACGTTGTCATAAAGGCTTTCATCGATCCAGGCGCTCAGTCTTCTGGATTCCGCCCGCTCTGCAATAGTCTCTCCAATCAAGGAGCTTGTGTTGTAAGCCTCATCTAAATACTCACAAATAGCGACGCTATCGCTTACTACCACGTTATGGTCAACAAGGACAGGGACTTTACCTGCAGGATTTAAATCAAGGAATTCAGATCTCTTCTGCCAGACGGGTTCTAGATGCAGGGAAAATTCTAGGTTTTTTTCAGCAAGAAAAAGTCGCACCTTACGACTGAAAGGACAAAGAGGATGATGAAATAAAGTTCTCATAAAATTTTTTGACTTCCCTCGCGCATTCTTATAATCATCATTAGATATACTACATTACCATAAAGGTTTTTAAATGCCAGCGCATCAGATTATCTTTCTTTCAATTGTGCAAGGAATTACAGAATTTTTGCCAATTAGTTCATCAGGCCATTTAATTTTGGTTCCTAAACTATTCGGATGGAAAGATCAAGGACTTACTATGGATGTTGCGGTGCATTTAGGAACACTGGGTGCTGTCTTTATTTATTTTTGGCGTGATGTCATACGTCTTTTCAAAGGATTTATTAAATTGCTCCAAGGAAAAATAACGGGGGATGCTTTTTTGTTTTTTGCTTTGTGTATCGGCACTATCCCTGCTGTTATTTTTGGGCTTGTTTTAAGCATGATCGGGACAGAAGGATTGCGTTCATACGCCGTCATTGGTTGGACCAGTATTATCTTTGGTATAGCGTTGTATGCTATTGATCGTATCTTCGAGGGGCGCAAATCAATAGATCAAATAACACTGAAAAATGCATGGTGGGTGGGTGTTGCTCAGGCCCTGGCTTTAATCCCTGGAACAAGCAGATCAGGCGTTACGATGACGATGGGCCGTGCTATTGGTCTCACACGTGTGGAGGCGGCTCGGTTTGCCTTTTTGTTGTGTATCCCTTCCATTATTGCAGCGGCAACCCTGACAGGCTACAAAGCAGTGAAAAGCGGTGAGTTGCTCATGATGAATGACTTGGCTATCGCTATTGGGGTCTCATTCATTTCAGGACTTTTGGCCATTTCATTTATGCTGCATTGGCTGCGTCGCTCAAACTTTACGATTTTTATTTTCTATCGTGTGGCGCTTGGGGTGAGTTTGCTTTATCTTGCCTATTTTACTGCTTAAAAGTGAGGTCTATAGCGCCCTAAATACTGAGGAACGATAGACTCCAGTACGGATGGCGTTAGATGAAGATCCTTCAATGTCAGATTTTTTTTACTCAAAATCGCGTCGCCCTCAAGTAAGCGGACTTGGTCTATCGTCAAAAGAGGGTTTGGAAGAAGCTGAAGAATGCGTGCCACAAGTCGTGCAAGACAAAATGGAAGGCGCATTAAGATTCTTTTGCGTTTAATTTCTTTAAGTAGCAAAACCATGAGATCTTCAAAGGTATAGACTTTGGGTCCAGCAAGCTCAATGATTTTTCCTTGATACCTATTGTTCTCCAAAATCTTCACAATGGCAGCGGCCACATCGCCCACATAAACAGGTTGAAAACTTGTTTTGCCACCACCGATTAAGGGCAGAATAGGTGAGATCTGGGCAAGGGCTGCAAAGCGATTAAAAAACCGATCATCCGGACCAAATATAACGCTCGGCCGGAGGATGACAGCTTGATTAAATTGGCTCAAAAGCGCTGCTTCACCGGCAAGCTTCGTTTTTGCATAGAGAGACGACGTGGAAGATTGAATGCCTAAAGCTGAGATATGGATGAGGTGCTCTATATGGAGGGTTTTGCAAACAATCGCAATATTTTCTATGCCACGATGATGCACGGCCTCAAACGTCTGATTTTTGTGCTCATAAAGAATGCCCACCAAATTTACAGCAGCATCCGCACCTTTAAGCGCAGACATCACAGAAGATATATCTTTTATATCGCAATAAATGGGTGTGACTTGGCCAACAAATCCCATGGTGCGTAGAGACATGGCACGTTCAGGATGACGTGTTGCAACGCGCACGATAGCCCCTTTTTTTGCAAGCTTTTGTACAACGGCTTGACCTACAAAACCTGTGCCACCAAAGACCGTCACAACTTTTTCTAGCATTACACCATCCCTTATCATATTAGTCATAAAAATAACGTATTTTTTGACTTACCGCCACCCCGCAAAATAAATTATCTCAAAGGTGAGTGGATATAGTCCTTGATGTGTGCGCGGATATCGGGCCTCTAGTTCTTTTAAAAAAGATCGGGTGAGTGGCGTTTTGTGTTGTTGGCTTAACACATTGGTTTCTCCCATGCCACGAAGATCATCTATAAGCGATGATAGATTCTTATACGCGGCTGTGTAGGTGGATTTATCAACCACAACATAGCGATATCCAATAGCATTCAGCACGTGGGCCACTTTATCCATCGTCATAAAGGGAAGGACGCGTGGCGCATGCCCCATGTGAAGAGCCTCTTCGGCTTCAAATAAAGCACTTCTTAAGGTAGAGAGCGTTTGTTCACCAAAAAAACATCCCATAATGAGCCCGTCTTTTTTCAGACTCCTTTGAATGATTTGGAACGTATGAAAGGGATCATTGAGAAGGTGGTGTGCTAGATGCGTAATAATCAGATCAAATTGTTCTTCCCGAAAGGGCCAGTGATTTTCATCATAAACGATCTCCGCGGCTGATGTGTTATGAGAGGCAGACGCAGAGGTAAAATTTCCTTTGACGACGAAATTTTCTGGAGCAAGTTGGGGTTGAATATGCTGATTAATGGTGCCTTCAATATCATTGTAAAAAAGAACCGAATGAAACTGCTTTTTTACATCCCTCAAACGCTCGATAAGATCAACAGAAACAGCGTGATGTAGAAAAGCGTGTTCATGCCAATTTTTTGACGCTCTTTGTTTTCGTGTGCGAATAAGACGAAAATCAAAAAGCGTCATAAATTAGGTTACTCTTTCATGTATCAGTGCTCAAACCCATGAATGTCTTTTGCTGCTTTTGAAGAGCTGAGCAAAATATAAACCGCAGGGACGAGGAAGAGCGTAAAGAGTGTTCCAAGGGTCATACCACCAACAATGACAAGACCAATAGGTTGGCGACTTTCCATGCCGGCTCCTGCTGCAAGAGCAAGTGGGAGTGCGCCCAATACCATCGCAAAGGTTGTCATTAAAATTGGACGAAGACGTAATCTGGATGATTCAATGACGGCTTCTATTTTATTAAGTCCATCTGCTTTTAACTTATTCGCAAAGTCGACAATCAAAATACCATGCTTTGTAATCAACCCAATCAACGTTAGAAGACCAATTTGGCTATACAAGTTCATGGACATATCAGGGACCATCCATAGCAAAAATACACCGCTTGCAAGTGACATCGGTACGCTGAAGAGAATGATAAGTGGGTCAACAAAGCTTTCGTACTGAGCCGCTAGAACCATATAGATGAAGAAAATCGCAAGACCAAAAATTAAGTAGATATTGGACGTTTCTTCCAAATAACGACGGCTTTCACCACTAAAGTCGATACGTGTGCCATCTGGTAATGTTTCATAGGCGATTTTCTTCACTTCATTCAGCGTTTCACCAAGGCTGTAGTTAGGCTTTAACTTAGCACTTAACGTAATAGACCGGAGTCCGCCAAAGTGGCTGATTTCAGTCGGTGCTGTACGTTTGGATATCGTAATAATTTCAGAAAGCGGAATAAATGCTTCTTTACGATCTTTTGTGCCTCTAATATAGAGACCAGAGATATCATCCGGTGATTTTCTGAATTTTTCTTCTACTTCTACTTTAACGTTATAGCGTTTGTTCTCGCGCTTAAAGTGGCTTGCTGGGCGTCCGCTAATGAGCGTGTCAAGCGTTTGTGCAACCGAGGCTATATCGACACCAAGGAAAGCTGATTTATCGCGATCGATCGTTACCACATATTCCTGGCCTTCATTACTAAAGTCACCTTGGACTTCAGAAAGAGCAGGGTAGGATGAGAGCACATTCATCAAGTTATCGGCCATTTCAATGAGTTCATTGTATGACTTCGTCGTTTGAACGACTAATTCAACAGGCGTATCTGATGTGCCACCGATGAGTGATTTACCACCCATGCTGGGGAATACTTGTAGACCTGTAATGTCGTAAAGAGAGTCTCTTAAACTTTCGACAATCTCGCGGCTTGAACGTTTGCGGTTCTCCCAAGGCGTCAACGTATTCAGCGCTGTTGATTCACCTGGAACTGTGATGAGTGTTAAACGATATTCAATCTCAGGGACATCTTTTAGAATATCATCCACTTGTCTCATGTAACGTTCTGTATACTTTAGGTTTGCACCATAGGGTGGCGTTGCACGAACGTTAAGAATACCTTGATCTTCTCGTGGCACAAGCTCTGTTGGAAGTTTTGTGACCACATAGTAACCTAAACCAGAAATGACTGTTGCGATCAGCAAGATATACCAATGGTGAGAAAGCGCCTTTCTCAGATAAAAAGCGTATCTATTGTCAATATGATCAAGAACAACATCCCCTTTTGTTCCAAAGGTGCGCCAAGCGCGCTTAAGGGTATAAAATTTATCCGAAGGATCAACAGGCGCTTTTGAGTGTTCTTTCAAAAGCCGTCCACACATCATGGGAGAGATGGTTAAGGCCACAAACCCAGAGAGAATAACGGCTCCTGCTAAGGTAAGGGCAAATTCAGTAAAGAGAATGCCTGTCATACCAGGGGAGAGCGTAATAGGCGCATACACGGCAGCGAGTGTGATCGTCATCGCGATTACAGCAAAGCTAATTTCCTTGGCGCCTTTAAATGCAGCAGCCATCGGCGACATGCCGCGTTCAATATAGCGATAAATATTTTCAAGCATCACGATCGCATCGTCCACCACAAGACCAATGGCAAGCACAAGCGCTAGAAGTGTCAAGACGTTAATCGTAAAGTTAAACATATACATAATAAAGAACGCGCCGATGAGCGAAATCGGAATAGCTACAATTGGGATTAAGATCGCTCTAAAGGAACGCAAGAAGACAAGAATAACCAAAATCACGAGAAGGGTTGCTTCAAAAAGCGTGCGGTACACGTTATCAATCGATCGATCAATGAAAGTTGTACGATCGTTTGCAACTTCTAAGATCATTCCTTTTGGAAGTGTTTCTTGAATTTGGATAATTTGCTTTTTGACGTCATGCGCAATTTCCAATGGATTGGCAATGGACTGCTTAATAATACCGATGGCAACGGCAGGCTTTCCATTGAAAAGAACTTTGTTGCGCGTCTCATCAGACTTCATTTCTGCATGACCAACGTCTTGAAGTCGCACGAGATATCCATTGCGATCACCGACCACCAGCTGATTAAATTGTTTTTCAGTGGTCATCGGAGCTTTTGTGGTGACGACGATTTCTTGAAATTCTGTAATCAATCGGCCTGCAGGCTTTTCCACGTTTTGCTGTTTGAGTGCATTTGCAACATCTTCTGCTGTAATTTTGTAACCAGCAAGCTTGACTGGATCAAGGATGAGGCGCATTTCGATCTCACCACCACCAAAGATTTCAGAGCTCGAAACACCGTTAATAACTTCGATTTGGCTTTCCAAATATCTAAAGGCATAGTCAGCCAGCTCTTTGACTGGATGGTTTTCACTATGCAGCGTGAGATACATAAAGGGTAACGCATCGGCATCGGCTTTTTTGATGCGTGGATCCGAGACATCGTTTGGCAGCTTGTTTCTCACACGGCCAATGCGGTCACGTACGTCGTTTGCAGCGGCTTCAATGGGGCGCTTTAGGTTAAAGACCAGTGTAATACGGCTTTCCTCAACTTCACTTCGTGATGTGATCATGTCGAGGCCTTCAATGCCGGAAAGAGCATCTTCAAGCGGTTTGGTCACCTGAGCTTCAACGATTTCAGGGCTTGCACCATCAAACTGGGTGATAACGCTGATTTTGGGTTGCTCAACGTTAGGATACTGTCGCACTTGAAGTCTGGACCATGTCACGATACCAACTAAAATGATGATCATAGACATAACTGTCGACAGAACGGGCCTTTTTATACAGATTTCAGTTAACTTCATACGAGTGACTCACTATTCCGTGTCTTTATTTTCTTACGATTTGTTCTCTGAATCACCCTTTGGGGCTTCTTCAGAAGCGTTGTTAACTGAGCTCTGATCTGCCTCTGATGCAGAGGAATCGTCAGGTGCTACATTTTCCGCGCTGCTTGCATCATTTTTTGTTTCAGCTGCTTCTTTAGAGTCAGCTGAGGCTGCATCATTCGATGCTTTTTCATCTGAAGATTTATTGGCATCTGCAGTTGCTTCATCGGTTTTCGATTCTTCCGCATTCGCATGGCCTTCTTCTTGATCTTTATTTTCCTCAAGAAGCTTTTTGAATGCGACAGGATCATGGGTGTGCAATTCGCCGTCGAGCATGTATTTTACAGGCACGCCATCACGAATTTTTGATTGACCAACAGTTATGATGAGATCACCTGCGTTGACACCGCGGATTACATCTACATTTTCACCTTCTTGAATATCGGTTGCAACAGGAACACGAAACGCAATTCCCTCAACCACCTTGTAGAGGAATTCTTCATCGCCACTAATTTCAATAGCACTTTGGGGCACAATGATGGCATCATCTTTTGATCCGACAATCACATCAGCACGCGCAAAAATGCCGGGTTTGAAAACACCATTTTTGTTATTCATAACAGCACGGATCGCGATGCTGTGTCCGTTTTCTTCAACGGTGGAATCGATCGATTCAATAATGGCTTTGTATATTTTATTACCAAAACCATCGACTGTAACTTTCACAGTTTGACCAACGCTAATATTTTTTAGGTAGTCTGCAGGAAGCTTGAAGTCAATTTTGATGGGATCAACATCAACAAGCGTTGCAAGTTCAGTTTGCTCATTAATAGGAGAGCCAATGCTGAGATTGTGAATGCCAATAATGCCTGTAAACGGGGCATAAATAACGGTTCTCTCAAGCTTAGTCTTGGCATTGTCCACGTTAGCTTCAGCAATTTTGAGTTCAGATCCGACTTTGTCGCGATTTTTTCCGGATGCAAAATTACTTGCTGCTAGCTTTTCTGTACGATTATATTCAGCTTGCGCTAAAGCAAGACGTGCTTGCGCTTCTTTGAGTTCGGCTTGGAAAGTACGACTGTCAATTTCAAAAAGTGGGTCACCCTCTTTTACTTCTTCACCACCCGTTACATGGATTTTTGAGATAAGGCCATGAACTTCTGGGCGAATCTTAACCGATTGATTACCAACAAGTGTTCCAACGGCTGTGACCGTTTTGGTGAGTGATCCAAGACGAGCACGTTCTACCTCAACGGCAACACCTTCAAATTTCTTTTTCTCTGTAGCACCTTTATTGACGTTAGAGTAAATGAACCATCCAATTAAGGCTAAAATAAGGATAACAATCGCTGAAATAGCAACAGGGGCGCGTTTTACGAAGTTCATTATAGCTTCTTTCTTTCCAACCTTTACAAATATCTCGTACTTATCGTACTATGTAGAGGTTAATATTTTATAAAACCATAGAGTGCATCAATATTTTTTTGCACTTCTAAGCTGTACTTTAGATATATGATCATATCAACAAATTCACAAGGTGTATTTCAAAAAAAAAATCAGAGCTGGCACGGGGTGAAAGTTCTGCAAGTCTTGCCTTCACTTGATGTAGGTGGTGTTGAGATTGGCACGGTACAGATCGCAAAAGCTTTAAAAACTATCGGAGCTGAGCCGCATGTGGTTTCTGCGGGAGGGCAATTTGAGGAGACATTAAAATTGCTTGGTGTGCATGTGCATCGATTACCGCTTGCATCTAAAAATCCTTTGATAATTTTCAAAAATGCAAACGCACTTTTGGCCCTCATCGAGCGTGAGGATATTGATCTTGTGCACGTGCGTTCAAGGGCGCCCGCGTGGAGTGTGTTGAGAGCGCTTAAAAATCATAAAACGCCTTGGATCGCTACTTTTCATGGTACCTATAATTTTAAATCGGCACTGAAGAAAGCGTATAACTCTGTCATGGTGCGGGGTCGAAAAGTTATCGCTATTTCTGGTTTTATTAAAAGTCATATTGAGCAGCATTATGGTCATTATGTGCCAGCCTCCCACATTCATGTGATCCATCGTGGGGTCGATTGCGAGCAGTTTTCCCCAGAGGCTGTATCTCTTGAAGAGGCAAAGTTATTTAAAGAGAAACTCGGAATTCCTTTTGATGTGCCTTTGATTACGATGCCTGGGCGTTTAACGCCGTGGAAGGGGCAAAAAGTTTTTATTGAGGCACTGGGGTATCTCAAGGAGCATTCTTTTCATGCGCTTATTGTAGGACCCACTAAAAATAAAACGCATTATCGCGGTGAGTTAGAAGAATTGATCAAAACGCTGGGTTTATCAAAACAGGTCCATATGCTAGAGGGCGCTGCATCCATGCCTGTGCTTTATAAAGCGTCTGATCTTGTTATTCATGCATCCATTGAGCCAGAAGGATTTGGCCGCACTATCATAGAGGCGCAGGCTTCTGGCAAGCCAGTGATCGCGTCAAAACTCGGTGCACCTTCTGAGATTGTTGAAGAGGGCAGGACGGGATTCTTGGTGCCACCAGCGGATGCAAAAGCACTTGCTCTTGCCATGAGCCACTACTTAACACTGACTGATGTGGAAAAAGAGGCGCTTTCTCTTAATGCGCGAGTGCGTGCTCAAACATATTTCTCTGAGGCGTTAATGTGTGATAGAACGCTAAAGCTTTATGCTGATATTTTAGAAAGTTAAGCACATTACAATGCGTCATATGAAGAATATCGTGATTATCAAACATGGGGCCCTGGGCGATATGATTAACGCTATGGGGGCATTTTCAGCGATTCGCTCATATCATCAAAGCGCGCACGTCACGCTTGTGACAAGCAAAGCTTATGCGGATTTAGCTCAAAAAACGGGCTTTTTTGATACGGTTGTTCTTGATTCTAGAGATCGGTTTTATCGTGATTTTTTCAAAATGAGGGCCGTGTTAAAATCAGCAGATCGTGTATACGACTTGCAAAATTCGCCGCGCACGTCTCTCTATTACTTGATGTTGCGCCCAGGTAAAGTGCCAGAATGGTGCGGTATTGCACCGTTTTGTGACTTTCCACAAAGAAGGCCCGATCGCGAAGATTTGCATGCCTATGATCGTTTTGCTGATCAGTTAAACATGGCAGGCGTAGACCTAAAAGGTGCTAAAACACTCTATCCTGACATGTCGTGGCTTAAGGAAGAGGTGCCATTCAAACTACCATCTAAGGCGGTTCTTTTGGTTCCTGGAAGTTCTAGGACGGGGCAATATAAACGTTGGCCAGCTGATCGTTATGGCATGCTGGCGCAACTTCTTGTGAGTCAAGGCTTTTCTCCTGTTTTAATTGCAGGGCCTGATGATCTAGAAGCGGCAGAAATTGTTAAGTCGCTTTGTCCTCATATTATTGATCTGACACTGAAAGTGAATTTTCTTCAAATTGCAGCGTTAGCATATCAGGCACTTGCTGTTGTGGGTAACGATACTGGGCCTCTACATATTTTGGCGGCTATGAAGTTGCCTACGTTGGTTCTTTGGTCGAAGGCATCACCCCCCAATATTTATGCACCTAAAGGAGATCATGTGCATATTGTTTACCAAGACAACCTAAATGATTTGGGTTTGGAGACCGTCCAAAGCCGTTTGTGGTCTGATATTTTATCGACCTCTTTGGCAAAGGATGCGAACTTATAATTTTTTATCGACGTTTGAGTTCTCTTTTGGTGCCTGCCCAAATTCTTTTTGGAAGGCGTCACTCAACCAAGCTTTGCATGCAACATTGGTCATATCAATATAATATCCTTCCGATCCATATATGTTGGCTTCTTGAAAGAAGAAGCTGGAGAGGGGAGATCCTCGTTCAAAAACACCTTTGACGGCATTTAGAAAATAATGATTCTCTTTTGAACTTTTAAAAACTTCGGTCTCTACATAGGGCAGATTTGCGATGATCATCGCGATGGCTTCATACCCTTGTGTCTTTTTATTGTATATAAAAACGGGGCCTCCGCTATCGCCACTGCTTATATGGCCAGGAAAAGAAAGATCACCCTTATTTTCTTCAAAAATGGAGACGAGTGTGGGGATTTTTATTTCATAGCCTGTTTTAAAATCCATCAATTTCAGAATAAAGGCGGGCTTAACGCGTGTTTCAAAAGCACGTTTCTCTGAAATCCTGCTTAAACTTTTGGAGAGGCTAAAAAGCGATCCACCCGTGCCCGTTTGGCCAAAGCCAACGACAACGCTCTTTAATCCAGCAGATGGATACGATAGGGGAGCCGCGATGGAGGAGGCTAAATGGACGGGTACGGGGTGTTCAAAAAAGGCGATGGCAAGATCAATGCCAAGATTCTTAAGATTTTCCGAGATTTTTAAGTCTTTAATTGGAAGACGCGTGCCAAAATAACTTCTCTTAAGACGAAGATCAATGGCAACAGCGGCTTTTTCTTGATGCGTGTTATTCAAATAGCTAAGAAAAGTTTGGGGGTGTTTGAGAGCAATTTTCTGATTTTTGATTAAAGCGTAATAGTGAAATTTATCCGCATTCTCTAAAACGTGTGCAGCTGTGAGAAGCGCTGTTTGAGTCCCGTGTGGTGATTTAATAATGATGCCACTTCCTTCAACGCTTTTAAGGCCGAACTCTGATTGTCCGATTACCTTCACAGCCGAATAAAAAGGTTCGGCAAGTTTTTGGTACTGAGAAGCTTCAACGGTATGATGTCGAATAACGGCGTCAAGAGGGGTTAATGCAGAGATAGACAGGAAAAGAAAAGCGCAGGCAATAAAGCGCAGGTTGAATCGATTGAAAGAGAAAAAAGAGGGTGTTGCTGCCATAATCTGATCTGTCCATGATGCTCTCAATACTTCAACGCTTAAAAATTAATCTTAAACAAAACTGTTGAAGATGATTGACAAAAAGTGCCTAGAGCATAATAGATGAAAGTCTAATTATTTTGAATGGAGTTTTTCGTGATTCGGGTTACCCTTCCAGATGGGGCAGTAAGAGAGTATGAAAAAGGCGTTAATGGCCTTAAGATTGCTGAATCCATCAGTTCATCCCTTGTTAAAAAGGCGGTTGCAATTCGTGTGAATGGGGACCAATATGATTTGACGCGGACGATTGACCGGGACGCTTCTATCGAGCTTATTTTAAGAGATTCTGAAGAGGGACTCGAGATCTTGCGTCACGATGCGGCGCACGTGATAGCTGAGGCTGTAAAAGAGCTGTTTCCAGAGACACAAGTAACCATTGGTCCTGCTATTGAAAATGGTTTTTATTATGATTTTTATCGCGAAACATCGTTCACTCCAGAAGATTTAGTGAAAATTGAAGAGCGGATGCGTGAGATCGTCGATCGTGATGAGCCTGTTACGCGCGAAGAACTATCACGGGATGATGCGATTCAGCTTTTTAAGAGCATGGGCGAGCATTTTAAAGTTGAGATTGTGGAAGCCATTCCAGCGGGCGAGATACTCACTATTTATCGTCAAGGTGGTTTTGTCGATCTATGTCGAGGTCCCCATTTGCCATCCACCAAAAGTCTTGGTAAGGCGTTTAAGCTCACTAAAATTGCAGGCGCTTATTGGCGTGGCGATGCCAAAAACCCGATGCTGCAGCGTATTTATGGAACAGCGTGGGATAGCGAGAAAAGCCTTAAAGATTATTTGCATCTTCTTGAAGAAGCTGAAAAAAGAGATCATCGCAAAATTGGTAAAGCTTTGGATTTATTCCATCTCCAAGAAGAAGCGCCTGGCTGCGTATTCTGGCATCCAAATGGCTGGACTGTTTACAGAGCATTACGTACTTACATTCAGAAGAAAACAGAATCTTTTGGATATCAGGAAGTCAACACTCCCCAATTGCTCGATCGCTCCTTTTGGGAGGCCTCTGGCCACTGGGAGAAGTTTAGGGATGGTATGTTTGTGACAGAAGATGAGGCAAAGACATTGTGTCTAAAGCCGATGAGCTGTCCGTGTCACGTGCAGATTTTTAAACATGGTATCAAAAGTTATCGTGATTTGCCGTTGCGATTTTCTGAATTTGGTATTTGTCACCGTAATGAGCCTTCAGGAGCGCTGCATGGTCTTATGCGGGTCAGAGCCATGGTTCAAGATGACGGCCATATTTTCTGTCGTGAAGATCAGATTGTCAGTGAGACTCAGGCTTTTTGTGAGCAACTCAAAGAAGTATATAAAGAATTGGGATTTGATTCTTTTATGGTGCGTTTCTCAGACCGTCCAGCGTTGCGTGCTGGAAGCGATGACACTTGGGATAAAGCGGAAAATGCTTTGAAGGAAGCCACTATTGCAGCGGGCCTTGATTTCGTTTTGAATTCAGGAGAAGGTGCATTCTATGGTCCTAAGCTTGAATTTGTTTTGAAAGATGCGATTGGTCGTCAATGGCAATGTGGAACACTGCAATTGGATTTCGTGCTTCCAGAACGTCTTGATTCTTCTTATGTAGGTGAAGATGGGAAACGACACCGTCCTGTGATGTTGCATCGTGCCATGATTGGTACTTTTGAGCGATTCATGGGCATCTTGATTGAGCATCATGCGGGTAAATTCCCGACCTGGCTATCACCGATACAAGTGGCGGTAGCCCCCATCACGAATGATCAGGATGACTATGCGCATGAGGTTTCACAAATTCTAAAAAGACAAGGATTGCGGGTGAAGACTGATTTAAGGACAGAAAAAATCAACTATAAAATCCGAGAGTTAAGTCTACAAAAAATACCATTTATTCTTGTGGTGGGTGGCAGAGAAGCGTCCGAACGCACAGTTGCCATGCGTCAGTTGGGCAGCCAAGATCAAACAATTCTGTCCCTAGATGAGGTGTTACACTTTTTGACTCTTGCTGCAAAAGGGCCAATGGATTAATAATATGTTTTGTTGTTTAATAATATATGGAGAATAAGCCATAAAGTCTTTTCGTGACCATAATAAAGGAACCGGTGATACTACACGCATTAATCAAGCGATCCGGTCTCCTAAAGTGCGCCTCATCGATGAAAACGGTGACATGGTTGGCGTTGTATTGATTCAAGAAGCCTTAAGGCGTGCGGACGCTGCAGGATTAGATCTGGTTGAGGTAGCCCCTCAAAACGATCCGCCCGTGTGTAAGATACTTGACTACGGTAAGTATAAGTATGAGCAGCAAAAGAAGCAGGCGGCTGTACGCAAGAATCAAAAAGTTATTGAAATCAAGGAAATTAAGCTCCGTCCGTCGATTGAAGAAAATGACTATCAGGTGAAGTTGAAAAACATGCATCGATTTTTTGAGCATGGGGATAAAGTGAAAGTTTCCATGCGCTTTAAAGGGCGAGAGATTACACACCAAGATATTGGAATGACGCTTCTAAAGCGTATGTGTGCTGACCTTGAAGAGATTGCAAAAGTCGAGCAAGAGCCCAAGTTTGAAGGCAAACAAGTGATTATGTTATTGTCACCTCGTTGAGGTGCGATCAAGAATGATCGATTGCTAAAAGCATGACTTGCAATCGATCCTAAAGCTTGCTATAAGCCTAAAAATCATGCGTGGCGTGGCGATGAGTGAAAACTCGGGCATGCCTATCCACGCACTGTTTAACTTTATATTTTAAAGAGAGATAAAAATGCCCAAGTTAAAGACAAAAAGCAGTACTAAAGGACGATTCCGTGTTACGGGGTCGGGTAAAATTTTAAGAGCCTTTGCTTGCAAACGGCACATGTTGATTAGAAGATCACAAAAAATGAAGAGACAAGCGCGTGGTTTGACAGTGATGTCAAAGCCAGATTCGCGTATCATTCGTCGTTTTATGCCGTACGCTTAAGGAGATTAAATTATGGCTCGTGTTAAAAGAGGCGTTACATCACACGCTCGACATAAAAAAGTTTTAAAGCTTGCATCAGGATATAGAGGACGCGCAAATAACTGTTTCCGCGTTGCTATTGAAAAAGTTGAAAAAGCTCTACGCTATGCATATCGCGATCGTCGTGCAAAAAAGCGTGATTTCAGAGGACTCTGGATTCAACGTATCAATGCGGCAACACGTGAATATGGTGTTACTTATTCACAATTTATGCATGGTATTCACAAGGCAGGTATTGAAGTTGATCGTAAAGTTCTAGCTGAACTTGCTGTCAATGAACCAGCTGCCTTTAAAGCTTTGGTTGACCAAGCAGGTGCAGCGGTTGCTAAATCGTAAATACGATTTGCATAAGATTCTAGAAGAAGCCGCTTAACCCAAGCGGCTTTTTTCATTTTTAAGGTGGACGTATGGTATCTTTGGATCAATTAGAAAAAGATTTGTTGGGTCAGATAGAGCAAGCTCGCTTACTCCAAGATGTTGAGGATATTCGAATTGCAGCCCTTGGCAAAAGTGGCTCCATTTCTGAGCTTATGAAAACATTGGGCAAACTCGATGCCGAGCAAAGACGCGAAATGGGAGAGCGTCTTAATGGATTGCGTGAGCGTGTCAGTGAGGCTCTGAAGAATAAAACAGATGCGTTTAAAGAGCGCGCGCTTCAAGAACGTCTTCAAAGGGAGTCTGTTGATATTACTTTGCCGTGCCGCGCGCATTATAAAGGAAGTATCCATCCGATCACCCAGGCGCAATTTGATGTAATGGAAATTTTTTCGAAAATGGGTTTTTATCTAGCGGAAGGACCTGATATCGAGTCCGACTTTCATAATTTTGAAGCACTTAATTTTCCAGACGACCACCCAGCACGCCAAGCGCAAGACACGTTTTATTTGCCGGCGAATGCTAAGGGGGAAAAGATGTTGCTTCGCACACACACATCTCCCGTTCAAATTCGTGCTATGCTTGAGGCTGAACCGCCATTGCGCATCATTGCAACAGGGCGTGTGTATCGTAGTGATTTTGATCAAACGCATACACCGACGTTTCATCAACTCGAAGGTTTTGTGATCGATAAGAATATCCATATGGGACATCTTAAGGGGTGCTTGATTCAATTTTGCCGTGAGTTTTTTGAGCGAGACGATCTACCGGTACGTTTTAGACCTTCGTTCTTTCCTTTTACGGAGCCATCCGCTGAAGTCGATATTGGTTGTAGTCGTGATAACGGTGTTTTGAATATAGGGCCTGGTGCCGATTGGCTTGAGATTTTGGGATGCGGCATGATTCATCCAAACGTTCTTGAAAATTGTGGTATTGATCCAACTGTATATCAAGGATTTGCCTTCGGTATGGGGATAGAGCGTATTGCCATGTTGAAGTATGGTATTACAGACCTACGTGCCTTTTATGAAGGAGACTTAAGATGGCACAAGCATTATGGATTTTCAGCATTTGACGCGTTGATGAGGAGGCGTTCCTAATGAAAATATCTTTATCATGGCTCAAGAAACACCTGCAAACAAATGCGTCGGCTGAAGAAATTAGCCTTAAATTGACGTCAATTGGACATGTGGTTGATGATCAAAAAGATCTAGGCGCCGAACTCAAAAACTTTAAAGTGGCTGAAGTGATCGATGCACAACCCCACCCTAATGCGGATCGGCTGAAGGTATGTCAAGTAAATACAGGCTCTCAGACAATTCAAGTGGTTTGTGGCGCACCGAATGCGCGTAAAGGCATAAAAGTTGTTTTGGCGCGCCCTGGTATGGCGATCCCAACATCGGGTCTTGTTTTGAAAGAAACAAAGATTCGCGATATTGCAAGTTTTGGAATGCTGTGCTCAGAAAAAGAATTGGGCCTTTCTGAGGTGGATTCAGGCACCATTATTGAAGTGCCAGAGCATGCGCCGATTGGAGAAGATTATGTTGATTTTCTTGGCATCGGTGATGTTATTTATGATTTGGACATTACACCCAATCGAGGTGATTGTTTAAGTCATTACGGTGTTGCGCGTGATTTGGCGGCGGCGGGTTTAGGTGTTCTTGAAAAACCTGATATTTCAAAAATTGAAGGGCATTTTTCTCCATCACTTAAACTGAGACACGAGATTGAAGGTAAAGAAGCGTGCCCAGCTTTTGCAATCCGCGTTATTAAGGGCGTTAAAAATGGTGAAAGCCCTAAGTGGTTGCAAGATCGACTGAAGTCGGTGGGACTTCGTCCAATCTCAGCTTTGGTAGATGTGACCAACTATATTATGCATGACATGGGGCGCCCGATGCATGTGTTTGATGCGAATCGGGTGAAGGGAGATCTCGTCATTCGTATGGCAAAAGAAGGCGAAACATTAAAAGCGTTGGATGAAAAAGAGTATGCTTTAAAATCCCACATGCTTGTTGTGGCCGATGATATGGGACCTGTTTCTTTAGCAGGTATTATGGGTGGATATGATTCTGGATGTGATGCGTCAACAACCGACGTGATTCTGGAGTCTGCTTTTTTTGCCCCAAGCATTATTGCACGAACTGGAAGAGAGCTTGGGATTCATTCAGACTCCCGCCATCGATTTGAACGGGGTGTGGATGCTGGTTTGATTGAATCGATGCTTGATCGTGCAACTCAAATGATTCTAGATATTTGCGGTGGTGAGCCGAGCCAAAAGCTTATTGCAGGGTCTCTTGTTATGCCAATGCCGGAAATAATGATGCACAACGATGCGGTCACACGATTGTGCGGTGTTGCGTTGGATTCAGTGACTGAAGTATCGATTCTCAAATCACTTGGATTTGAGGTGGAGAAAGGGTCTAAGTCGCTTAAAGTGCGTGTGCCCACGTGGCGACATGATTGCACGTTGGAAGCAGATCTTGTTGAAGAAGTGATGCGTATTCAAGGCTATGATCAATTGCCAGAGGCGCTTTTGCCTATCAATAGTGTTGATGCGACACATCCTATTTTGTTGAATCCTGGGCGTGATATGAGCCGCTTGCGTGCGGCACGCAGAGTGCTTTCTGCTTATGGATATCATGAAGTGATGACGTGGTCCTTCCTTAAAGAGGAAAATGCCACTCTTTTTGATGGTGGCGGAAAAGACTTACATATTGAAAATCCTATTAGCGCTGATTTGAGTGTTATGCGGCCCACATTGCTCCCCAATCTCTTAGAGCATTTAGGTAGCAATCGGGATCGTTCACAGCGCAATATCAAAATATTTGAAGTGGGACCTGTTTTTAAAAATGCATCGGCGTCTGGTCAACAGACAATGATCGCAGGTGTGTTTGAGGGTAGACGCCATCCAGAAGGTTGGAATCAAATACGTGATGCATCGGATGTTTTTGATGTGAAAGCAGATATTTTAGAACTGCTAGAAATGCTAGATGTGGATGTCAGTAAAGTTCAAGTAAGCAACGAGACATCCGCTTGGTATCATCCCGGCCGTTCTTTTAAAATCCAACTGGGGCCAAAAAATGTGCTGGCAGAGGGTGGTGAATTACATCCAAAGGTGTTAGAACATTTTGATCTAAAGCCTGGCGTTTTAGGATTTGAAATTTTTTATACGACAATCCCGCTTGCAAAGTCTAAGAAAACGACAAAACCCGCTCTGTTCTTATCACCGTATCAAGCTGTAGAGCGTGATTTTGCTTTTATTGTGGATGAGGCGTGCTTAGCTCAATCTGTGATCCAAGCCGTTAATAAGGTGAATCCTGATTTGATTTCATCTGTCTTACTCTTCGATGTTTTTAAAGGAGAGGGGATACCTGAGGGTAAGAAGTCGTTAGCACTGACGGTTCGTCTTGAGCCTAAGACAGCAACCTTAGTGGAAGCTGAAATTGTAAAAGTTGGAGAGGATATTATTGCCTCTGTTCAAAAATTGACTGGTGGAGTGTTACGTGCATGAGTACGTTTAATCACATTCGAAATTTTTCGATTATTGCGCATATTGATCATGGTAAATCGACGTTAGCGGATCGCTTGATCGAGTATTGTGGCGCGCTTGAGAGCCGAGAGCTTAAATCTCAAATGCTTGATAGTATGGATATTGAACGGGAACGTGGGATTACCATTAAAGCGCAAACCGTTCGCCTAAACTATCGTGCGGACGATGGTCATACTTACCAGCTGAACTTGATGGACACACCGGGTCACGTTGACTTTGCCTACGAAGTGAGCCGATCTTTGGCTGCGTGTGAGGGGTCATTATTGGTTGTGGACGCTAGCCAAGGTGTGGAAGCACAGACACTTGCAAACGTCTATCAAGCCCTTGATAATAATCACGAAATTATTCCTGTTCTTAATAAAATTGACTTACCTGCAGCAGAGCCTGATCGCGTGAAAACGCAAATTGAAGATGTGATAGGCCTTGATGCATCAGATGCGGTGATGATTTCTGCAAAAACAGGCATCGGGATTAAAGATGTTCTAGAAGCACTTGTTAAAAAATTACCAGCACCACAAGGTGTGGTAGAGGCTCCCCTTAAAGCACTTCTTATTGATAGTTGGTATGATCCTTATTTGGGCGTGATTATTTTGGTGCGCATCAAAGATGGTGTTTTGAAGAAAAACATGAAGATTCGGATGATGTCCACAGGCGGATCTTATCAAATTGATAGTGTTGGTTATTTCACACCAAAGAAGATCTATGTGGATGAATTGAAACCCGGTGAAGTAGGATTCTTCACGGCCAGCATTAAGCATGTGGCGGATACAAAAGTGGGTGACACCATTACAGACGAACGCCATCCAGCAAAAGAAGCGCTTCCTGGATTTAAGCCAAGCATCCCTGTTGTGTTCTGTGGGCTTTTCCCGATTGATGCCAATGATTTTGATGATTTAAAAGAGAGTTTAGGAAAACTCCAATTGAATGATGCCAGTTTTTCCTATGAAGCTGAATCATCTGCGGCGCTTGGTTTTGGATTTCGATGTGGCTTTTTAGGGCTGTTACATCTTGAGATTATTCAAGAACGGCTAGAGCGAGAGTTTACTCTTGATTTAATCACAACAGCGCCAAGCGTGGTCTACCATATTCACATGACAAATGGGACGATGATCCCACTGCACAACCCTGCAGATTTTCCAGACATTGTGAAAATTGATCGTATTGATGAACCCTGGATTAAGGCCACGATCATGGTGCCAGATGAATACTTAGGCTCCATTTTGACCCTTTGCACCGATCGCCGCGGTGAACAGCTTGATCTGACATACGTTGGTAATCGTGCTATGGCAGTCTATCGATTGCCGCTCAATGAAGTGGTTTTTGACTTTTACGACCGCCTAAAATCTGTCTCAAAAGGCTATGCGAGCTTCGATTATGAAATGGACGGATATGAAGAGGGCGATCTTGTAAAGTTGAGCATTCTTGTCAATGCTGAGCCTGTGGATGCGCTTTCAGCATTGGTGCACCGTTCACGCGCCGAGTCTCGAGGTCGAGGTATGTGTCAACGTCTTAAAGAGTTGATTCCAAGACAATTGTTCCAAATCGCCATACAAGCTGCAATTGGGGGCAAAGTCATTGCGCGTGAGACTGTGTCTGCTTTGCGTAAGGATGTGACAGCCAAGTGTTATGGTGGTGACATTTCCCGTAAACGTAAGCTACTTGATAAGCAAAAAGAGGGTAAGAAAAAGATGCGCCAATTCGGAAAGGTAGAAATTCCGCAAAAGGCGTTTATTGAAGCCTTGAAAATGAGAGATGAATAATCATCTCTCATTTTCATTTCTAGCGGATCTTAGAATTTGGGTGGTGTGATCTCTGACTCTTTGATTTTGAGTGCTGCAAAGATTTTTGCTTTAAAGGATTTTAAGACTTTTGATAAGTCGCTTTGAGACACAGTAAACGTGTTATTATATTGAGTTATAACGCTGGCAGAAGCCCCTGTTGCTTTCAATTCGTCTTCAAATGTTCGTATAGCAAGTGCATCCATTTGATCAGGTGTGAGTGTACCTACCTTTTTGTTGTGGATAATCACTTGATAGAGCAATCCCACAAACTCAACAGAACCAATAGCACGTCGTTCATCACCTCCCGTTTGTTTAATGAACGTATCATCTAACATCTTAAGATTTAAGGGCGTTAATGTTTCAGGAAGAAAATGTCGGAAATGAAAATATTGTTCGGGCGCTAAGATTGGATGTGTAAATCGCTCATTGGCGAGATCAGTAGTGGCTGCTGAGGGTGTGCAGAGTTTTGTATAATAGTCGTCTGGGTTGGTTTTGAAATTCTTCCAAGGTGATTTGTGAAAACAATTTTTTTTGCACCAAGCGCGCATTTCACTGGGGGTGAAGTTTTGTGTCAAGACGCGCGGCAATTTCTTTTTATCACGCTCGAGCATATCCGAGGGCGTAATATAAGCTTGTTTTTTTAAATCACAATTATATTCAACAATATTGCAAATACCGTCACAATGTTCGCCGCGTTTATCATATCCGCCTCCAATGCCAAGAAAGGCTTCAGAAGGGGTGGGTGATAATGTAATTAACAAACCTATGAATGATAGAGTTTTAATCATTGAAGCCACCTGATTTTTATTGTTTTTCCTACCTTAACAAAGGATGGCTTATAAGAAAATCTTATTTTTTCTTATATTTCAACATAAGGTTTGAAAGCAATAGGGATAGCTTTTCTTTGAGTTGGTTTCTCGGGATAACCATATCAAGCATGCCATGATCTAAGAGATATTCGGCTGTTTGAAAACCTTCTGGAAGTTCAGCACGAATGGTTTCTTTAATAACACGCGCACCTGCAAACCCGATCATAGCACCAGGTTCTGCAATAGAAACGTCCCCTAGCATTGCAAAGGAGGCAGAAACACCACCCGTTGTTGGATCAGTGAGGATGGTGATATAGGGGAGGCGCGCCTCTTTTATAAGTCGTACAGCAATGGTTGTGCGCGGCATCTGCATCAGTGATAAAATGCCTTCCTGCATGCGCGCACCACCTGAAGACGGTATCACGATAAGTGCTGCTTTTTTTGAGACAGCAAACTCAGCTGCTCTCAAAATACCATTGCCGACCGCAACGCCCATGGATCCGCCCATAAAGCGGAAGTCGAACACAGCAGCAACGGCAGGGATCCCCCCGATGGTTCCGCTTGCAACAATAATGGCATCGTCTTGCTTGAGTTTGTTGCGCGATTCTTTTAGCCGGTCGTTATATTTTTTAAGATATTTAAAATTTATTTGATAGTATTTTACTTTTTCTTTAGGGATAAACGTATAAAGTTTCTCAACAAAAAATAGTTATATCCGTGTTTTAGGGTCAAAA
>JBQCDM010000016.1:0-3715 GCA_051961235.1 Nucleicultricaceae bacterium (SeqCode) | reverse complement strand
CTCAAGATTGCCTGAAGAAGTTCAAGTTGAATGCGTATGTTGGTTTTCTTATCTATGTCGGGTTTTTACTTGGGCGGTGCTAGAAAGATCTTTAAGAAGTCAATTAGAATATTAAAAATGGCGGATGGGGTGGGATTCGAACCCACGAGACGCTTACACGCCTGCCGGTTTTCAAGACCGGTGCCTTCAACCGCTCGGCCACCCATCCTCTTGACAAGCACTACAGATAACGTTGAATATGTTGGTCGTCAAGTATAATTCTTAAAACATTGAGATGTCAGGGATGAGTTTATTTGGAATCTTGCATTGGATCTTTGGGTGGATCATTAATATCGACGTTGTGCTTTCAGTCTTGTTTTTGGTTGGATTTTTCTTACTTTTCTCCAATCGATTTGCGGTGCTTAGTCGATCTTTCATAAAAGTATTTGGTTTTCTTTTTCTCTTTTTTGTTGTTGTTCCCATAGGACCTTGGGGCGCTACTTTTCTTGAAAATCGTTTTCCACGTATAGAGAGCATTGAGTCTGATGTAGTGGGAGCTATTTTATTAGGAGGGAGTTTTGATCGCCCTGTAACGGTTGCACGCGGGACCTTGAGTTATACGCCGGCAGCAGGTCGGTTTAATGGTTTCGTTGAACTTGCAAAACAAAATCCACGACTTAAGCTTGTTTTTACAGGTGGTGGTGTTGCAATCCCAGGAGCAAAGAGTGAATCTGATTATGCAAAGGAACTTTTTGAATCGATGGGTTTTGATACATCTTCCATTATTTTTGAAGGCTCCTCAAAGGATACCGTGCAAAACGCTACTCTTTCTTTCAACCTTGTTAAGCCAAAACCGGGTGAAAAATGGTTGCTGGTAACAAGCGCACTGCATATGCCTCGTGCTGTTGGATTGTTTGAGGGCGCAGGATGGTCTGTGGTTCCGTATCCAGTCGATTATCATACTTCCGGACGATACGATAAGGCACCTAATTTGAGTATTGTAAAAGCATTTTATGCTTGGCATCATGCAATTCGTGAATTTGTTGCCATGACGAATAACTACATCAATGGTTATTCTAAAGTGTGGATGCCCGGTCCTCATTCATAAAGCTCAATATGAGTTTTTAGAGCTCCAAGATCTAAGATCTTGAAATGAGGGAGCGTTAAATTATTTGGTTGCAATTTTATAGTGTGGCTTTATATCTTGATGGCTGTATGGATGTGAAAAATCGGAGTGATTAGAATGCAGCAAGGCGCTTTGCTTGTGTTACGAAGAACAGTTGTGTCTTTGGGTGTTTTGTCACTGGGTTTTTTGGCAGGCTGTTCTTCCATCGATCAGGTTCCTAAAAGTCCTTATGACGAGGGCGTTCCCGTTCATCCTGAATTTGCAAAAAGAGCCTATAATAAGCCTTATGAAATCATGGGGACGACATATTACCCACGTAGTTGCTATAACTATAGCGAAGAAGGTGATGCTTCCTATTATGGTGGGCGCGATGTTTTTAATGGACGCAAAACATCCATGGGCCACACCTTTGATAAGGATTACTTAACAGGCGCACATAAAGAACTTCCTATTCCTTGTATTGTGAATGTGACGAATTTGTGCAATGGCCGCACGCTCAAGATAAAGATTAATGACCGAGGTCCCTTTGTTTCGGGACGTATTATTGATGTGTCAGAGAAGGCCGCAAGACTTCTTGGTTTTTATCAACAAGGTATTGCTCGTGTGCGGGTTGAGGTGTGCGTCAATGATACGCTTGAACTTATTCGAGCGATGCCAACAGCAGCTCAAGCCAAAGTGCTTGAGGGGAAAAAAGCTAAAAAAACAACCACCGCCGCCCAAAAAAAATCATCTAAATCGGATAAGAAAAAAAATGCGATTGTGCAGGATGAAAATCTTCTTGTCTCCAAACACCTAAGCGAGGTTAAAGAAGACAAGGCGTTTCAAAAAGCACTCGAGAGCAAAGCACTATCAAAGAAGATTTTTGTTGATGTGGGCACATTCAACCATCTGAGTGATGCGCAAAAAATGGCATCCAAAGTAGGACATGCCTTTAAAATTCAACAAAGCAAAAGCGCAAAACAAAAGAAATATCGCCTACTGGTTGGGCCTTTCCATAGCAAAAATCAAGCAAAGCAGGCGCTGCAAAAATTTGTAAAAGTGGGTGCAAAATCAGCTAAAGTTGTCTCTTAAATCTTATTAATCAGAAGGAAATAGTGTAAGCAATGATTAAAATGAATCGTCTCAAAAAAAATGCTCGGATCCTCTCTTTTATCCTAGGAGCAGTTATTGCATTGCGAGCACCAGAGGCGCTAGCGCTTGAGGTGAATTCAAAACAAGCTATTTTGATTGATCTGACCACACACACGATTCTTTTTAGTAAAAATCCGGATGAGCCAACGTATCCATCATCGATGACTAAAATGATGACAGCTTACCTTGTGTTTGAAGAGATCAAGGCGGGCAGGTTTAATCTTGAGCAAACTTTTACTGTCTCAGAGTATGCTTGGCGTAAACAAGGATCGAAAATGTTTTTGCCTTTGGGTGTGAGCGTTACGATCGCTGATTTGCTGAAGGGTATTATTATTTCTTCTGGTAATGATGCCGCTATTTGTGTGGCGGAAGGTATTGCAGGTACAGAAGAAGCCTTTGCTGAAATGATGACAAAGCGTGCCCATGATATGGGGGCAAAACATACAACCTTTAAAAACGCAAGTGGTTGGCCTGATCCAGAACAAGTAACAACGGTGAGAGATTTAGCCCTTATTGCGGAACGCACCATTAAAGATTTTCCAGAATTCTATGATATGTACAAGGAAACAGAGTTTACGTATCACAATATTCATCAAGAAAATCGTAATCCGTTGCTGTATGCAAACCTTTGGGCAGATGGCCTAAAAACAGGACATACGGACTTAGGCGGTTATGGATTAACAGCGTCTACACTGAATAATGGTAGAAGGCTCATTTTAGTCATCAATGGAGCGGAGTCGAAAAAAACACGTGCTGATGATGCAAAGGCTTTGATTCGTCATGGTTATAATATGTTTGAGAGCCCCTTAATCTTTAAAGCAAATGAGGTCGTTGAATCTGTTGATGTTTGGCTTGGCAACGAAGCAAAAGTGAATTTGATTGTTGATCAGGATCTTTATGTGACAGTACCACGTCCTGCATTAAAGGATGTGAAGGTGACGCTCAACTACTCAAACCCACTTGCTGCACCTATCAAGAAGGGGGACGTGGTTGGATCCGTCGTCGTCCATGTTACGGGTGCAGAGCCTGTTGAGGCAGCATTAAAGGCTGCAAGTAGTGTTGAGAAAGCAGGGGCATTCAGCCGATTTAAGGCGATGATACACTATTTATTTTGGGGACATAACTAAGGCATGCAGCGCGGTCGATTTATCACGCTAGAAGGTGGTGAAGGTACAGGGAAGTCAACCCAGGTGCAGCAGCTTGTTGATTTTTTGGCCGCAAAAGGCTTGGATGTTCTTGTGACGCGCGAACCAGGGGGAAGTGAGGGAGCGGAAATGATACGACCGCTTCTCGTATCGGGTCATTATCCCTGGGATCTTTGCGCCGAATATCTTCTCTTTAGTGCCGCGCGATCGGATCATTTATCAAAAATTATTCTTCCAGCGCTTGAGTCTGGAACGTGGGTGATTTGTGATCGCTTTTTTGATTCTTCATTGGTCTACCAAGGTATTGTTCAAGGGTTAGACATATCCTTTATGC
>JBQCDM010000015.1:0-3599 GCA_051961235.1 Nucleicultricaceae bacterium (SeqCode) | reverse complement strand
GTTCAGAATTGAGTATTAACCTCTTATTCGCATAGCCTGGGTAGCTCAGTCGGTAGAGCAAAGGACTGAAAATCCTTGTGTCGGGGGTTCGATTCCCTCCCCAGGCACCACTTAACACACTCCCCTTAATTTTTTATTAAAATCGTAATTCAACCCTTGTCATTTTGTTGGAAGCTTTCTAAGATGCAGGCCAAAGTCTACCTATTAGAAAGGCTATAAACAATGAGTTATCTTCACACCTTGTTCTACAATGTTGTGCCATTTTTAATCGTATTGTCATTTCTGGTCTTCTTCCATGAGCTTGGACATTACCTTCTTGCAAAAATGAATAAGGTTCGTGTTGAAGTTTTTTCAATAGGCTTTGGCCGAGAGATTGTTGGTTGGACAGATAAATCTGGCACACGTTGGAAAATATCCCTTTTACCACTGGGTGGGTATGTGAGGATGTTCAGTGATGCCAATGCTGCAAGCCAACCGGATGCAGAAGCGATCAGTTTGATGACAGAAGAGGAAAAGGCTGTTTCACTGTTTCATAAGAATGTTTGGCAGCGTATTTCGATTTCAGCGGCAGGCCCCATCGCTAACTATCTGCTTGCGATAATTTTGTTTACTGGCCTCTATGCCACCGTTGGCCAAAAGATTCCAACAACCGATACAACCATAGGCGCTGTAATCTCCAACCATCCTGCAGCACAAGCAGGCCTTAAGGAAGGCGATAAAATTGTATCTTTAGATGGCAATGCTGTTTCTAACTTTAAAGACGTTTTGCAATATATCAATGATAAGGCAGAGAAGCCTGTTCAGTTTACCGTAGAGCGCGGCCATGAGATGTTAAACTTTACTGTAACGCCTCAAGCAAAAATTGATCAAGGCAAGACGGTTGGTCGTGTTGGTATGGCTCAAGGGTTTGAGCGCAAGGTACTTAACCCCCTACAATCAGTTGCAGCAGCAGTAACAGACACAGTTAGTGTCACAGTTGGCACGCTAAAATCAATTGGTCGGATGTTGACAGGACAACAATCTGCCGATGGTTTGAGTGGTCCATTGGGTATTGCAAGTATGGTGAGTGATGTTGCGCAAAGAAACTTTTCAGATCTCGTGGAGCTTGCTGCATTTCTTTCTGTCAGTCTTGGACTTTTGAACTTTTTCCCCATTCCCATGTTGGATGGTGGGCATCTTCTTTTTTATTTTATAGAAGCTATTCGTGGTAAGCCCGTCAGTGAACGTGCTCAAGAGTTCGCCTATCGCATTGGTTTTGCTTTGATTATGGCGCTTGTTGTGTTTACAACGTGGAACGATTTATCGCGACTGCGGATTGTTACATTTATTAAAAATTTATTCTAATTAGGTGGTTCGGAGGTATTTGTGAACTCAACGTTAAAGAAGACAGCTCTTGTTTTATCGCTGTTAGGGTCATCAGTTGTTCATACAGAAGCTTGGTCGCATGTTGAAGAAAATTCAAACGGCATTATTCGCGGTATCAAAGTTGAAGGAAACAAAAGAATTGATCCAGAGACCGTGATTCAGAAACAATCTATTCGTGTTGGTGATCGCTACACGTCATATTCTATCGACCAAGCTTTAAAGTCGCTTTATAATTCTAAGTGGTTTGATCACGTCTCCATCGATGTTCACAACGGGGAAATGATTATTAATGTTGTGGAAAATCCGACAGTTAACCAAGTTGTGATTGAAGGTAACAATGAACTTACCGATGAAATTCTAAAGACCGACTTAAAAACACGTCCTCTTGATGTATTTACCAGCACACGGGTTAAAGAAGACACCAAACGTATCCAAGACATGTATCGTCTGAAGGGTTATTTTGCTGCTATCGTGACGCCTAAAGTGATCAAGCGTGAACAAAATCGCGTGGATGTTATTTTTGAAGTGGAAGAGGGGGCGCCCACAAAAGTTGGAAAAATATTTTTTATTGGGAATAAAAAGTTTTCAGACGGAAAACTGGACTCGGTGATTCAAACAAAAGAATCACGCTGGTATCGATTCTTCTCCAGTGATGATAAATTTGATTCAGACCGATTGTCCTATGACCGTGAATTGTTGCGTCGTTTTTATCTTGAGCATGGATATGCTGATTTTCGCATTAAGTCGGCGGTGGCTGAACTCACGCCAGATCAAAGTGAATTTCTCATTACCTTCACTTTAGACGAAGGTGAACGTTATCAATTTGATAAGATTGAGATTAATTCAGCAATTAAGGATGTGGATCCGAAAGATCTTTATGCCTTGCTTACCCTTGAAAAAGGCGACTGGTTTAATAACAAAGAAATTGAGCGTAACGTCAATCTTCTTACCGATAAGCTTGGAAACAAAGGGTATGCCTTCGTTGATGTGAATCCAAAGCTTGATGTCCATAAGGAGACGCTCAAAGTTAATCTATCATTTAGCATTCAAGAAGGACCGCGCGTCTATATTAATCGTATTAAAATTATTGGTAATATTCGAACAGACGAAGATGTGATTCGTCGCGAATTACGCTTCTTTGAAGGCGATGCCTATAACGCTGCACGATTGAAAGATTCAGAACGTCGTATTAAAAACCTTGGTTTTTTCAAAGACGTTAAAATACGTAAGGATCCAACTTCCGCACCCGACCAATTGGATGTGACCATTGAGGTTGAAGAGGATCGCACCGGAGAAATTTCCTTAGGTGCCGGCTTTTCAACATCCGATGGTCCGCTCCTCGATGTACGTTTTGCTGAAAGAAACTTCAGAGGACGTGGTCAAGATCTTGGTGTTGGTTTTACCCTTGCAAAGAAACGGAGTGAATTTGACATTAGCTTTACTGAGCCATACTTTTTAAATCGCGAGTTGGCAGCTGGTATCGATGTGTTCCGTGTTGGACAAAAGAAGTATCAAAACGCTACCTTTGACCAAAAGATCTATGGTGTTTCCTTTAGACTGCGTTATCGTCTTGCAGAATATCTCTTCCAAAGTTTGAGCTATACAATACGCCAAGATAACGTAGAGAACGTTGATCAAAATGCATCCCGTATTATTAAAGAGCAAGCAGGACGTTCTAATACATCCGTTATTGCGCAAGATATCATCTACGATCGCCGTGATAGCATTGTTGATCCAACAGATGGATATATGGTGGGATTTGGTAACGATTTAGCGGGGCTTGGTGGTAATGTTCGTTACTTTAAAACGCGTGTGTACGGCACGTATTATTACCCAATTGCTGACGACGTTATATTTTCACTCAGTGCACGCGCTGGTGTGATGTTTGGTATTGGCCAGAAGGTGCGTGTTGTCGACAGATACACCTTAGGTGGTGATTCACTGCGTGGTTTCGAACTCAGTGGTGTAGGACCGCGCGATATTAATGGTCGAGATCCAATGGGTGGTTTGCGTTACTATGCCATGACGGCTGAGACAGTATTCCCTGTTGGATTGCCCAATGAATTTGGCGTAAAAGCTGCAGCATTCATGGATGCAGGTAACCTTTGGTATTCGGGTGATCCAGCTGATGAAGTTGTGGATAAATCAGGCATTCGTGCATCCATTGGTGTTGGTTTGCGTTGGAGATCACCGCTTGGTCCACTTAAGGTAGACTTTGCAATGCGCTTGCGTAA
>JBQCDM010000014.1:0-2958 GCA_051961235.1 Nucleicultricaceae bacterium (SeqCode) | reverse complement strand
CTTGATGATGTGGCTATTAAACTCCACCTCTGAGGAACAACGACGCGGTATCTCAAATTACTTTGGGCCTGTTGGTGAATTCATCGGCGCTGGTGGAACAGGAGGCGTGTTATCAGGACGTTCCATGGACACAGAAGGCAGGCTCTCTAAAGCCGAAGCTAATTCTGACACCTCGGTTCAAGTCCTTAAAGACGCGTCTTCATCTGAGGATGAGTCTGACGATAATAACGGTTTTGAACAACCAAAGAGTCAAGCAGCAGCTCTAAAGCCAGATCATAATACCGATAAAGGTCTCGATAAAGATAAGCCACTCGAACTTAAGCAAGCCGAAAAAATTGTGCAAAAATATGAGTCTGAGCTCTTTAAACAAGCAGAAAAAGAGCTGAGGCAAGCCATTATGGAAATACCTGAGCTCAAAGAACTTGAAAAAAATCTTATCATTGATCAAACACCTGAGGGCTTGCGCATTCAAATTGTCGACCAACAGCGCTATTCCATGTTTCCAAAGGGTTCATTTGCCATGTACCCCTATACCAAAAAGTTGCTCGAATTGATTGCAAAAGTGATCAAAAAATTACCGAATAAAATTTCGATTACAGGACACACCGACTCTTTTAAATTTTCCGACGACGATCGCTATAGCAACTGGGAGCTTTCCTCGGACCGTGCCAACGCTTCAAGACGCGTTCTCTTAGAGACAGGTATCCCTGAAAGCCGCATACTCTATGTCGCAGGTAAGTCCGATACAGAGCCCCTCATGCCAGATCATCTTGCCGAAATGAATCGTCGCATCAGCATCATATTGCATCGCACCGATCAAATCCCAACCAAAGCTATTTTGGATAAGAATCAAAATACGGCAGTAGGCGAAAAACCGACAACTGCCGCAACACCATCGACGCCCACACAACCAAGCACAAGCGCGCCTGATAAGAAGGCGTAATTACTTGGCCTTCATGGTGGGAAATGCAATCACATCACGAATGCTTGGTGAGTTGGTCAACAACATCACCAGACGATCAATACCGATACCAAGACCACCTGTTGGTGGCAGCCCTTGCTCGAGAGCGATGATAAAATCTTCATCCATTTCATGGGCTTCATCATTACCAGAGGCGCGATCACTCATTTGAGACAAGAATCGTTCCTTTTGATCGATCGGATCGGACAACTCAGAAAAACCATTGGCGATTTCCCACGTATTCACATACGTCTCGAAACGCTCGGTTAAACGGGGATCTGTTGGATGCGCTTTTGCAAGCGGAGAAATATCGCGCGGTAATTCTGTTACGTGCGTCGGCTGAATCAATGTTTTCTCAACGAAATGCTCGAAGGCTGCTTCCACAATTTTACCCCAAGAATCTTTCGGCGACACTTTAAGGCCAAGCCCTGTTGCAGCGTTAAAGGCTTCTTCTTCTGTATGCGTGGTTAAGAAATCCACCTTTGTTTGTTCAAAAATAAGCTCTGTCATGCTTTTACGCTGCCAAGGCCCTTTGAAATTTAATGTGATCCCCTGAAAGTCAAACTCCAGCTTACCAAATACGGCCTTGGCTGCAGTCTCTACGATATACTCCGTTAAATCCATCATATCGTTGAAGTCAGCATACGCCTCATAGATTTCAATGGTGGTAAACTCAGGATTGTGCCTTGTTGAAATACCTTCATTTCTAAAGCAACGATTAAGCTCAAATATTCTCTCACTAAGACCGCCCACGATGAGCCTTTTCAGGAACAACTCGGGCGCAATACGCAAAAATAAATCCATATCAAGTGCATTGTGATGCGTCACAAATGGACGCGCCAAGGCACCCCCTGCAATCGTATGCAGCATGGGTGTTTCCACCTCAATAAAAGCACGATCTTCAAGTGAGCGACGAATACTTGCGATGATTTTCGAGCGATTCAAAAGGGTTGTGCGTGAGTCATCGTTCACGATTAAATCCAAATAACGCTGACGGTAACGCACTTCAACATCTGTCAAACCGTGGTATTTTTCAGGCAGTGGCAGAAGTGCCTTAGAGAGGATAACGATTTCTTCAGCGTTCACGGTGAGTTCACCGCGAGGGGTTCGACGTACAATGCCTCGGACCCCAATGAAATCACCCAGATCAAGCAACTTCAATAATTCTTGAGTCGCCGGAGAAAGATAATCTTTATGGGAGAAAATTTGTATTTTATTCTCGGGATCGTGGAGATCGATGAACATGCCACTGTTGCGGAGCGATAAAATTCGTCCAGCCACAATAACTGTGTCTTTCGTTTCCTCGCCTGCTTCAAGGTGCCCATATGTCTCAATCACCGAACCAAGAGATTTACGGCCTTTAAATCCAGATGGAAATGGCTCTAATCCTAGCTTTCGAATTTCGTCAAGCTTGTTCAAACGTGTTTGGCGAAAAACATTGATATCCTCTTTAATACTTGTCATGATTCGTTACTATGCTCTAAAAATTCAACTTTATTTGTCAATTGGTTATACGTATGATGGCCCCAAATTAGATAGGGAGGATGTCATGTTACCCGAAGGCTTTGTTTATCTAGAAACAATTGATTCTAGCATTATCCAAGACATACGTTACGCCAGTTCCAATAACTTTCTTGGAACACCTGTTCAAGGCTACAACGCACCCGTGTGCATTACTCAACTGAAGATAGCTCAATCTCTTCAAAAGGTTCAACAAAAACTTATGGAAAAAAAGATGACTCTTGTCATTTTTGATGCCTATCGCCCTCAACGTGCTGTTAATCACTTTGTGGAATGGGCAAAAAATCCAAATGATCAAAAAATGAAAAAAGAGTATTATCCAGCGATCGACAAGTCTCGTGTTTTTGAACTTGGCTATATCGCAACACGATCTCAGCATTCCCGTGGTTGCGCCTTGGATCTTTCTATTGCCGCACAAAATGCAGATGGCGGGTATGTCCTCCTTGATATGGGTACACCTTTTGACTTTTTTGATG
>JBQCDM010000013.1:0-2770 GCA_051961235.1 Nucleicultricaceae bacterium (SeqCode) | reverse complement strand
AGAGTTTAATATGACGCCTGCCCATGAAGAAGAAATCCATGTGATTTTGAACTCTATCTTCGATCAAATGGTTAATCATATGGCAAAAGACCGGAATCTAGCACCGGATGCACTAAAAAGGTTGTTTGATTCTGCGCCTTTCTATGACCCCAAAGAGGCGATTAAAGTGAACTTGATCGATAAAATTGGCTATTTTTATGATTTAGAAGATTTCATCAAAGAACAGCATGATCCCGAGGCGCACTTTATGAGCGCTGATAATTATGGCATACATCACAAGCATTCCGCAAAGAGAACTAATCAATCTATTGCGCTCATCTATGCAAGCGGTGAAATCATTCGAGGCAGTCAAACGCTTAATCCTTTTGGCGATGAACGGTATATTTCACTTGATCAAATCGAAAAAGCTTTTGATGCGGCACTAAAGGATCCAACAACACGCGCTATTGTTTTGCGCGTCAATAGCCCAGGCGGATCTCCTACCGCATCAGAAACGATTTCAGGACACGTAAAACGTGCCCAAAAACATGGAATTCCGGTTATCGTTTCCATGAGCGATGTTGCAGGCTCTGGCGGATATTGGATTTCTTGTTATGCTAATAAGATCGTTGCTCAATCCACGACAATTACGGGATCTATTGGCGTCATCGGCGGAAAAATCGCCACTGAAAAATTCTGGAATCGCTTTGGTGTTACCTTTGATGGTTTGGATATTGGAAAGTCTTCTTCCATGTGGAGCCTTGTAAAACCCTATGATGCAGACGGTTGGAAAAAACTCCAAGCTTGGCTGGATTATATTTATGACTCCTTCCTCAGCCATGTTGCAGCAGGACGACACCTTTCCCTTGATCATGTCAAAGAAATCGCAAAAGGTCGCATTTGGTCTGGCGAAGATGCTAAGAAATTTGGCCTTGTCGATGAACTTGGTGGGCTTAATAAGGCCATTGCGCTTGCAAAAAGTGAAGCACGCCTTTCTCTTGCAGATGACGTTGCAATCATTGAATATCCAGAAGAAAAGAGCTTTCTTGAAAAAATTGCAAGCCTTGCATCTTTTGAAAAAGCCTCCATCCGTCATATGGTAAACATCATATGCCGATTCATGGCAATTTTTGATCGCCCCGGACTCAAAATGGCTTTTGATCCTGAGGCGATCCGTTAACACTCGTCTTTGCTTAAAACCCTTTTGAAGTGCTCTGTCGACTCAAGAAGAGCACTTTGAATAGGGGGATCGAAGGCAGAGTGACCGCCATTTGGGATAATTTTAAATGATTCAATCTCTGGCCACGCCTTCAATAAATCAAACGCAGATATCATGGGGCAAACCATATCATATCTCCCTTGAATCACATGGGTTGGTATATGTCGAATGCGATCCACTTGATTTAAAATTTGGTTCTTTTCTTGAAAGATCCCATGCTTAAAGTAATGCGTCTCCGCACGTGACAAACTCAAAGCTCCATGAAGATCTGCATAACTTTCTTCTTGCTCTTGGATGGAGGGAATGTGTGTCGAAAGACTTGTTTCATAACGATTATATATACGAGCAGCCTGTTCATGCACGAGAGGGTCAGGATTCATAACCCTTTTATAATAGGCCTCTAATAAATCATGGCGTTCTTCCTCGGGAATAAAACTGGCAAACTGCTCCCACACCTCAGGATAGACATGCTTTGTTGAATTAAAAAACCAATCAATTTCACTTTCCCGACAAAGGAAAATGCCCCTGAGAATAAGAGCACGGCAGCGATCAGGATGCGCTTCAGCGTATGAAAGCGCGAGCGTTGATCCCCAGGATCCACCAAAGACCACCCAACGTGAGACCCCTATTTTTTCTCGGATCATCTCAATATCGCTTACCAATAAGGGGGTCGTATTCTGCTTCATTTCTGCATGAGGCTTAGAGCGGCCAGCACCGCGTTGATCAAAGACGATGATGCGATAAAAAGCCGGATCAAAAAACCGTCGACTTTGAGGCGATGCGCCGGCACCTGGTCCGCCATGTAAAAAAAGAACAGGGCAACCCAAAGGGTTACCCGATTGTTCATAATAGATGTGATGCAAGTCATCAACTTTTAAGTAACCTGCATCATAAGGTTCAATTTCTGGAAATAGCTCAAGCACTCTCAATTTAGCTCACTCTTTTTATTAAATTAATCTGATGCTAAAAAATCTTCCAATAACAGTACAGTGAAATGTAGACTATCTTTAAAAAATCTACCCCCAGCGCCCGCTGAACAAAGACTATTTTGATCTTCCAACGTTTCCGCAACCATGCTCATACCACCCAACAAGTGTTCTGACCATTGTGCTAAACAATAGTTACGTACTAACATTTCGCCTAAAGGCACGGTCGTCTCACCGTCGATTTTTTCTCCGAAAGACTCAGCTGTTTTAAGAGCAGCTGTTGCCTTACTCTTGTCTTTGGATTGATCAAGCAGTTTTGCTTTCACATTCCCAAATTCTGAAATGTTATAATTTTTATCCTGAAGATAATGATTTTGTACTGACATAAGAATGGGCATCCCTTTTCTCACCTCGGCAGAAAGATGATGCACATTAAATTGCGCTGCACCCAAAGATGCATAGACTGGACCAAATGCATTTTGGACTTTCTGAAGCTCAACAAGATCAAGCGTCATTTGTTTTAAGAGCGCTTTTAACGTCATATCCTGCTTTGCACACGGTGTGCAATCATCTTTCAGTACCAGCTTGCCTAACGGTGCAAGCGGTGTCACTTCCTTACTATCCACATAAGTGAGTATGTAAGATG
>JBQCDM010000012.1:0-2758 GCA_051961235.1 Nucleicultricaceae bacterium (SeqCode) | reverse complement strand
TCATGACTGGTAATTTTCTATGATGGTTGGAAGAAAATTACCAAATTAAAGAGTTGTTGTAAACATTGTGTGCAAGAGGTTGTGATGCGTTTTTTTGATTTGAGCCGATTCAGTTTGATCGTTGGTCTCATTCTGTTTGTTGCAGGCTGTGATAATGCTGAGAAGAAAAAGGAGGACGCTGCAGAAGATCGCGCACTTGTTATGATGACATCAGCAGATAATCCGCCTTATGAGTTTTTGCACGTTGAGAATGGTGAGTCCACAATTGCAGGCTTTGATATGGAGCTCGTGGATCAGCTTGCATCCCAAATGGCGGTAAAGATAGAAAAAGTGAATGCAGACTTTGGTGCATTGATTCCATCTCTGCTATCAGGACGTGCTGATTTTATTATGGCAGGTATCACCATCACGGATGAACGAAAGAAAAGTGTTGATTTTTCAACGCCTTATTGGGTGACAAAAGTGGCGGTCCTTTTCCGCAAAGATGGGGAGGCTCTCTCCTCGAAGACGCTTCCTGGAAAAAAGTTGGGCGTTCAGCTTGGGTCGGTGCATGACGCTGTGATTAAAAAGGTTGTGGGTGACCTTGAGCCTGCCCACATTGTATTTTTCAATCAATTGGGCGAGTTGGTGCAAGAGCTTAAGGCTGGACGCTTAGATGGCGCTGTCATGGATAATGTTCCCGCACACTTTTTTGCTGAAGCAAATCCAGAATTGACGCTTCAATATTTGGAAGGTGGCGATGTGGAATATGGTATTGCTTTTCCAAAAGGATCGCCTTTGATTGAAAAATTTAACCAAGCGATTGAGAAGCTAAAAAGTGAGCCTGTTTATAAAGAGCTTCAAACGAAGTGGTTTAAGAAAGAATAGGTCTGCTTGTGCTTGAAAACTTTATTCGTTTAACACCGGAAATTCCTTATATTTTAAAGGGTATCTTTGTCACCCTCAAATATGCAGGGCTTTCCATGTTTTTTGGATTAATTTGGGGATGTGTCTTATCTATTTTGAAAATCTCCAACCACAGGCTCTTAAGTTGGTTTTCAAGAGCCTATACAGCAATCTTTAGGGGCACGCCTCTTATTGTGCAGCTTGCTCTCATTTACTATGCAACGCCTCAAGTTATTGGCTATAAAATTAGTGCATTTGAAGCAGGCGTCCTTGCTTTTTCGCTCAACTCTGGCGCTTATGTTTCTGAGATTATCCGAAGCGGTATTTTATCCCTTGATAAGGGGCAATTTGAGGCGTCATACGCTTTGGGATTGAGTAAGACTCAGATGATGAAAGATATTATCTTTCCACAGGCCATCAAAAACATTTTGCCTGCATTGGTCAATGAAATGGTCGATCTGGTTAAGGAATCTGCTTTGGTTTCGGTGATTGCAGAAGAGGATATTTTTAGGCGCGCAAATCTTGTGGGCGCAAAATACTTTATTTATTTTGAGACGCTTATGTTGGTTGCCGTTGTTTATTTTTGTTTGGTGATGATGCTCTCCAAGCTTGCACGTTACCTTGAAATTCGGATGAATCGACATGTTGCACATTAAAGATATTAAGAAGAGTTTTGGCGATCTTGCTGTCTTAAAGGGGATTTCAGCAGAGGTGCAGGAAGGTGAGATTATCGCAATCATAGGTCCTTCCGGTTCGGGTAAATCAACGTTGCTGCGTACGATTAATCTTATGGAAGTGCCAGATAGCGGTGTGATTACCTATAAGGGGATAGAAATCAGTCCGAAACCGAAAAATCTTCGAGACATACGCCAAAAGATTGGCATGGTGTTTCAGCATTTTCATCTCTTTCCGCATATGACGGTGCTTCAAAATGTGACTTATGCGCCGATCCAGGTGCTTCAGATGACGCCACAGGATGCAGAAGAAAGAGCGCAAGCACTCTTAAAGCAAGTGGGCGTTTTAGATAAACAACATGTTTATCCAGCGCAATTATCCGGTGGTCAAAAGCAACGTGTTGCGATTGCGCGGTGTCTTGCCATGAATCCTGAGGTTGTTTTGTTTGACGAACCGACGTCTGCGCTTGATCCTGAGATGGTGAAAGAAGTTTTGGACGTCATCAAAAGCCTCTCCAAAACAGGTATTACGATGCTTATCGTCACCCATGAAATGAATTTTGCTCGAGATATCGCTGATAAAATTTGGTTTTTTGATCAAGGTCAACTCATTGAAGAACAGTCTCCAGCTCTTTTCTTCAAAAAGCCAGAGACGGATCGTGCAAAGAGTTTCTTAGAAAAAGTCCTCTAATCTTCTAAAGTCTTTTTATATCTCTTATTGTGGCATCAATGCGGGGTATGTAAAGGCAAAGAAGTGGATCGCATTCAGTACAAAGTGTGCAATGATTGCTGTTTCTAGGCGCGCTGTTTTCATATAAGCCGCACCATAAAAAAGTCCAGCAATGGTTGAGAGTATCATGAAGACAGGGCCACCCTGATGATATCCAGCGCCAAAAAATAATGCTGTTATAACAAGGGCGACGATGGGGCCAGTCTTGAATGTGAATGCCTTAGAAAGCTCTGCTTGTACAAAGCCTCTAAAGAAGATTTCTTCTGCAACACAGACAATAAGAAAATTATTCAAAACCCAAATAATCCAGAAAGCTGGCATCTTTAAATCAAGTTGCACATAGTGGCTGAAAAGGGCGAGTGGCAACAAAACAAGGGACGCAAGGACGCCGAAACTTAAACCTGGCAGAAAGGATCTTCCCCAGTTTTTAAAAGAGTACCCTTGTCTTTGAGAAAGTGCGAGCAAAAGT
>JBQCDM010000011.1:0-5819 GCA_051961235.1 Nucleicultricaceae bacterium (SeqCode) | reverse complement strand
CTCGACAACTTCTCCTTGATGGGTAGCTTTTAACGCACGCACTTGCCCTTTTGTATCCATTAAAAAGGCTTCTGAAGATATATTGTCCACAACACGCACACCTAAACGCATGGCAGCAGATAATTCTTCGTGATTCAGCTTATAACTTTGCGTTTGGTTAATGGGCGTTCGACAGACCAACGTGACACCACCCCAATGATTAAGCAGTGGTAAAAAGTCTGGCACACATCCAGCACGTTTTGCACGCGCTCGCTCTTGGATCAACGCCTTAGCGTGCTCAATATAGCGAAGCGCCCGCTGTTGTTCCTCTTCATTCCAACACCCCTGTACCCGTGCTTCTCCCATTTTCAGGGCGAGTGTTTGATATGTTTCATAAAAACGTTCCACAAGACGCGGATAATAAGCAAGCGCTTCCGTTGCTGCATCCACCGCGGTCAAGCCCGCACCTACCACAACGAGGGGCAATTCAATATCGGTATTAACCAAAGATTCTTTTTTATAAGCGCCCGTTAAGTGCAAGCTCATCAAAAAGTCGGACGCAAAGCGAATGCCTTTTGCAAAAATACCGGGTATTGGCGGTTGTTTTGGCTCACCCGCGCCAACACAAAAAGCAATATGATCAAAGCCTAAAGAACGCGCCTCTTCAAGCCCGAGGGTTCCCCCAAAACGAACCCCGTCGTACAGACGAAAGTGTGGATGCCTCTCTAAAATGAGTTGCATAATCGTGAGCAGATTCTTATCCCAGCGCACCGTGATACCGTATTCCATCACCCCACCAAAACCTTGGATGGTGCGATCTTCTAGATTTTCGAAGAGATCTGTCACCTGCACAACAGGATCAAAAGAAAGAGGCACCCTCTGATCGCCTACCCAGCGTTCTGATAATCGCTCGATTTTTGATCCATCAATTCCGACAACGCGAAAGCCCGCTCTTAAGAGGTAATAGGATAATGCAATGCCAGCAGGGCCCAGCCCCACCACTAAAACCGATTTACTTTGGGAAGGCGTCGCTATGAAATTCATAAATTTCAAAGGATTCCATCTCGTTAATAGACTATACATCTCAAAGCCATACGGCAAATGAAGTGCATCCTTTAGCAACGCACTCTCCACACCCGGCACATCGACCGGCTCTTGCTTTTGGAAAATACAGGCCTTCATACAATCGTTACATATACGATACCCCGTCATCGCAAGAAGCGGGTTATCAATCATGACGATGGAGAGTGCCGCCAGTGTATAACCTTGCTCATACATCACCATCATTTCAGATATTTTTTGTTTTAAAGGACATCCCGTTAAGGCATTACCTAAAGGATTGGTTTTTCTGTGTCCATCCGCGTCACGCATGCCCTTCGAACACGAATCTTTACCCTGCGGATGGCATTTCACACAGTATGATGCTGCATCAAAAGCTTCTTTGGAGGTGAGCCCTTCGTCCAGACAATGAAATCCATCCCGGGCTTGTGTTTCTGGGGCATATTTCTTCAAAACCCCCTGACCCTGCATTTCTTCAAAAGGAACCAGATGATCAAACTGAAGCGGTTTTGGTGTTTTAAAGAGAATATCGTCCTTATGAAAAGATTGTCCCTCCTTGGTTTTTTCCGCCCACTTGGCATATAGTGCCAGAAAATCTAGCCTCTCCTCATCCAGAGAGGAACCTGCTTCAAGCAAGTTGTGTATTTTCTCTGCAAAAACGATCTCATCAAAAGTCTGCCCTAGAAAAGCTGTCATTTTTTCACGCAAAAGATCTTCATCTAAAGAACCATCACACACGCGTTTCAAGAGGATGCGTTGAACAAATTGGCGTTTTATTTTGTAGAGTAAAGACAGATCTTGTAGCGTCTTTTTTTCTTCAAGAAAAAAGAGGTGCCTTAGAAAATCGTCGAGAAGGGGTGCCAAGGATAAAATCAAGGAGGATTCAGTTGCTGCATCAAAATTAGGATTGCGGCGCGCACCTTCCAGTTGCTCTAAAAGGGATGGATTCTGCTCCCCCACAAAAGTCAAAAAGACACGATCAATGGTCTGGATACCATCCAATGTGTAGAGATCTTTAAAATCGAGTCCAAACGATAGCGTCAAGGTCATCCCAACAATTAAAAGGTTGCATTCAAGAGTCAGTCAGCTATCTTTAGTGAATAATATTCCTAAACTCAATGAATTGTTTCTATCATGCTGCAACTTAAGACCCTTGATACGATTTCCTTTGATGGTAAAACTGCCCTTATCCGTGTGGACTATAATGTGCCGATGAAAAACGGTGTTATCCTGGATGATTCACGCATCACTAAAACCCTGAAGACTTTACGTGAGCTGCTTGATAAAAATGCAAAAATTGTGATTCTCTCACACTTTGGACGCCCTAACGGTGCGCCCGATTCAACCCTCAGTTTGAAAGCCCTCTTGCCAGTGCTTGAAGAAAAGCTGGAGCAAGAGGTTGCGTTTATATCCTACCCGCTTCAACCAACAAAGCCTTCTGCACGCGTTACATTACTTGAGAATCTACGCTTTAATCCAGGCGAAGAAGAAAACGACCCTGCTTTTGCTAAAACGCTTGCCGCATTTGGGGATGTCTTTGTGAATGACGCATTTTCTGTTTCCCATCGGGCGCATGCTTCTGTTGATCGCATCACGGAATTCCTGCCATCATGCGCGGGACGCCTCATGGAGCAAGAGGTGGACGCTTTAAATGAGGGCTTTAGCCAAGCAAAACGCCCCATCATCGCCCTTGTTGCAGGCAGCAAAATCTCAACAAAACTCACGCTCCTTGAAAACCTCCTGAAGAATGTGGATCATCTCGTCGTGGGCGGTGGTATTGCCAATACGTTCTTGAAAGCCCAAGGCCTTGATGTGGGCACCTCCCTTGTCGAAAATAGCATGATCACAACAGCAGAGAGAATTTTGCGTGACGCGTCCGAAAAACTGATTCTACCGTGTGATGCTATCGTAACGCCATCTCTCGAGATGGCAGAGAAAAACCATTGTGTGGATGTGCATGATATTCCGCAAAACGAAATGATTGTTGATATTGGACCAAAAACAGTAGCCCTCATTAATGAGGCGCTCAGGGCGTCAAAAACCGTTGTATGGAACGGTCCATTGGGTGTTTTTGAGATTCCACCCTTTGATCAAGGTACAACGGCAACAGCACACGCTATTGCTGAGCTCTCTAAACGCGGTGAAATTTATGCCCTAGCAGGGGGTGGTGAGACCGTGGCTGCACTTACCAAAACCGAGTCAGGTTCTAACTTTTCATACCTTTCAACCGCAGGGGGTGCTTTTTTAGAATGGCTCGAGGGGCGAGAGCTTCCCGGCGTTAAGCGCCTTATCAAACAATAAACAGGGATTTAAATCGATGGCAAAGGATTCATTTTTAGGGGTTACACCCGCTGGCTTCCACCGTGTTGTTTATGAAACATTTGGCACGCCCAATCCTTTGAAAACGATTATATGCGTTCATGGACTCACACGTAATCGCGGGGATTTTCTCTATCTTGCAGAAGCTCTCTCCAAAGACGCTTTTGTTGTCACCGTTGATCTTGTTGGACGCGGAGAAAGTGATCGCCTGAAGGACCCATCCTATTATCACTATCCACAATATGTTTATGATTTGATCGCCTTGCTTGCACGGCTTAATGTTCAACAGGTCGATTGGATTGGTACCTCCATGGGCGGCCTCATTGGCATGTTGCTCGCCTCTCTTGAAAAATCCCCCATTCGAAGACTTGTCATGAACGATGTTGGACCGATGATTCCAAAAGCAGCCATAGAGCGCCTTAAAACTTACGCCTCTGTCAAGCTAACCTTCAAGACGCGCGAGGAAGCAGAAGATGTGCTGCGCAAAATTTTCACCCCCTTTGGTTTTCTGCCCGAAGATCGTTGGCAGAACCTTTTTCACAACACGCTAACCACAGAAGCAGATGGTAGTATTGGCCTAAATTATGACCATCACGCTATGCAGGAAAAAAAATCTGAAGCCTTTGCAAAGCAAGACCCCGAAGGCAATCTCATCTTTTGGGAATATTGGGAGCGGATCACATCGCCGATCTACCTCATTCAAGGTGAACAATCGGACATTTTATCGTCACAACTCGTGGATGACATGAAGAGACGCAAAACGGGTACACCGCTTGAGAGTGTTATGATTAAAGACACCGGACATGCCCCATCCCTCATGTTGCCGGATCAAATAACCCTTATCAAAGATTGGCTATCAAAACCCATAGGGCCTTCTTGAAGGATTGAAAGACGAAGCTACAAACTTTAAGCAAGCAGAGCGTCTTAGCGTTCATAGCGTAACATGTAAGAGTTATCTAGAGCCTTTATTGAGCAGTAACATTGCCCGGATTAAAGGCAATATGGGGAAAAGCTAATTTCAATTTTTCGACAGCCGCTCTTTGATGTTCATAAGTTCTGTTAAGCCTCACTTCTTTCAAATGCGGGAAGTGTTGGAAAAATTCGACCGAGGGCGTGGTAATAGAGTTAAACAACAGATCCAACGAACGTAACTCTGTGAATTTTGGCAAAACAACGAGCGAATGATCACCCAAACCTCTTGTATTGAAATAGAGTTCGTGAATATAAGGCGCAACCGCGCTCAGCTCTTCCAAACCCTCATCCGAAACACTCCCATCAGAAATAGGCGATTCAAAGAAAGTGGCCCCAACGCTACCTGCCTTTTTAAAAACAGCCACCACATCACGAAATCGCATACCAATGTTAATACCTGGATCTAGATCTTCTGAAAGATTCTTTGGATCTTTTGAATATTGGTAAAAAGAGCCCTTTATGAAAACACTATCTTCCCTAATAATATCATCATCTAAAATCATGTTCGATGCCTCTACACAGCTTCCAAAAATCATTGATCCCAAAAGACCCAGTGTAATTAAAGACATCTTTTTCATGATAACAAAACTCCATCTATTGTTTTATAGCTCATCATAGCAGCGTTGTGTTCTCTGTCAGTTTAGTCAAAATTATGATCACAAATACTTTGATACGAATGCCAAAGGGGAGGATAGGATTTCAAAAGAATTCTAGGAACGTTTTTTGAAGCACAGCGTCCACGTCTTTTAAGGTTGCCGCGACCCCAAGGTTATGAAGAGAAGTCACCCCATAGTCTCCAAGGCCGCACGGAACAATGCGCTTAAAATATTGCAGATCTGGGTGAACATTGAGAGCAAAGCCATGGGATGACACCCATTTTTGAAGACGAATGCCGATGGCAGCGATTTTGGCCTCACCCCCATTTGGTGTGTTTACCCAAAGACCAATACGGTCGGGGCGCGTAAAAGCATCAAGAGAGAAGTGCCGAAGCGTCTCGATCAGCCACGCTTCAACAGTTTGCACATAAAGCCGCACATCTTTCTCGCGCGTGCGCAGATCCAGCATCAAATATCCAACGCGCTGCCCTGGCCCATGGTAAGTTATACGCCCTCCCCTATGAGTGGTGATAAGCGGCACATCCCCAATATCCAATGCTTCACGGTCATCTCCCGATGTACCCTTTGTAAAAACGTGATCATGCTCAAGCAACCAGATACGCTCGGGTTGGATGCCACGTTGAATCGCATCCACATGGAAAGACATTTCTTCCATAGCGTGCTCATAAGGAACGAAGCCCGTTGATTCAACCCATTCAATGCGCGCGGTTTGTTCTAAATTTTGCATATGCACCACAAAATACACCCTAAAAACATATTATTTTTGTCTTAGCTAAAATTTACCTTGCATTCAAGCTCAGTTTCTGACTAATAAGGAGAGTGTTTTGCGGTCGTGGCGGAACTGGTAGACGCGCAGCGTTGAGGTCGCTGTGG
>JBQCDM010000010.1:0-5208 GCA_051961235.1 Nucleicultricaceae bacterium (SeqCode) | reverse complement strand
ACGGCGTGACCGCGTGAAGATCGATTTTACTTTCGACGCCACATTATCTGACAAGTCATCAAGAAGGTTTCTTTCGTGACTGAGTGGTCCAAAGGAAGTGGGGGCTTCTTCTCCAAGTAGTGAGGATACAGCCGCTTCCGCTTCTTTGGCGTTACGTGCAACTTTAGATGCACGATCGATTATTTCATCAGATTGCTCTGGACGGCGTGACCGCGTGAAGATCGATTTTACTTTCGACGCCACATTATCTGACAAGTCATCAAGAAGGTTTCTTTCGTGACTGAGTGGTCCAAAGGAAGTGGGGGCTTCTTCTCCAAGAGCATTGCTCACGGTTGCTGAAGACGTATGTTTAATAGTCTCATCTTTTCTGATCGCCTTGGATGAAGTTACAGTCTTAGACTGAATCTTTTTATCCTCTTTTTCTGGAATAATGCTGTCTTCTTTCTTTTTGTTTTGTTTGATGAGCTCAACTTGGGTTTCTGAAAAGTCAAGATTACTCGGCGTTACAGGATCAAGACCGAGTTCTTCCAATAGTTCAAGATCATCATCATTGAGCTTCTTATTGAAGAATGATTCTCTAGTGGGTATTGCGGAATGATAGGCTTGGGATTCCTCATCATCACCAGCAAGACGTGCATGAGCTGTTCCCATATGACCTGCAATGACAGAGCCTAAAACGGTGAGTGACGAAGCGAGAAGTCGACGCAAGTTAGAGATTTTCAACATACTGATTCCTGTTTAACAAATAGATATTTGCTTACTTGATACATGGGAATTGAATTTCAATATTCAAGTTTTGCAAAACATTTCATCTTTTAAATAAATCAAAAGTCATGCTTCATGTTTACTATCATTTTTTAAATGTAAGTTTCAATAAAAAAGTAAAAAATATGTAATTGTTTTTATTTACTAGATGTTTTTAAAATTTTATTTTATTTGTTGGTTTGGTTTTTCTGTGATTTTTTGATGAATTTATTCTTGATTTGATGCGTAATTTTTTCACAAGAAAAGGATTGCGGTAAAAACTTAACCTGCGTAGAATCTCAACATTTCAAATAGTCTACGATATGGGTTTTTAAATGCTTGAGTTTTTTCGAAAGGCGTCGACCTCTTGGTTTTTTAGAGGATTTTTTCTAATACTTGCCATTGCTTTTGGTTTTCTTTGGGGCATTGGTGATGTGGTGACACGATTTACTGGAGGCGGGCATCAAACGGTGATCAGTATCGGATCTCGTAAAGTCACGGCGCGAGAGTTTGAATATGCGGTCGCACGTGAAGTTGAGATGATTCAAATGCAAACTGGAAAGAAAATTGATCGACGTCAGGCTGCAGCGATGGGGATTGATGAGATGGTATTGCAACATCTTGTGAATAACAATTTGTTTGAGTTAGAGGCGGCACGATTGGGACTCGTTGTGACAGATGCTATGGTTAGAAGTCGTATCCAGGGCGAGAAAATTTTTCAAGACCAAGAAGGTAGCTTTAATAAAGATCGTTTCATTATGATCGTAAACCGCCTAGGCTATAATGAAAAAGATTATGTGGAACATGTACGCAAAGAGATGTTGCGTGAGGAACTCATCAAAGCGCTTGCTTCTGGGTTGGTGATTCCTGATGTCATGGCTTTGCCCTTGTATACATTCCAGAATGAGAAAAGAGACCTTACTGTTAGCCTGATCAAGAGTTCTCCCTCTCTTGTAAAGAAGGAGCCAACAGAAGATGATTTAAGAAAATTTTTCAATGAGCATAAAGAAGAATTTAAAGCATCTGAGCTCCGCACATTAAGAGCGTTGGTTTTTGATCGAGATCGCCTTCAAAAGAAAGTTCCTGTGGATGATCAAAAATTGCTGGAAGAGTTTGAATCTCGCCAAGATGACTTTAAGGGGAAATCTTTTGATGATGTTAAGGATGAGTTAAAGAAATCTCTTCAACAGCAAATGGCCAACGAATATATCTATAAGCTCAGTAATGAAGTGGAAGATGCTATGGCAGGAGGTCAGCCGCTTGAATCCGTTGCACAAAATTATGACTTGGATGTGGTGCTTTTCAACAAAGTTGATGCAAAAGGCATGACGGAAGATTTAGAAGATGTGAATCATGCTCAAACACCGGAATTATCAGATTTGCAAAAAGCTATTTTAAAACAAGCCTTTTTACAAGAAGCAAACGTTCCCGGAGATTTAATTGATGTGGGCAATGGCCGTTTTTTGTGGTTGAAGTGACCGATGTTATTCCAGCTCAATACAGATCTTTTGAATCAATCAAGGATAAGATTGCACCTTATTGGAAGCGTGCAGAAGGCGTTCTTGAGGCGCGAAAAATTGCGGCATCTATTAAAGAGGGCGTTGCAAAGGGTGAGCTTTTTGAAACATTGGTGCGGAAAAATAATTTGACGCTCTCACCCCTTCGTATTTCACGCTCTGGTGTGAGTGAAACCAGCAAAATTAAGATTTCTAAACAATTGATTGCTCAAGCTTATGAAAGAAGCCCAGGCGATATTTTCTTTGGTGCTGTTGAAGGAGAAGAGTATCCGGATTATCTTCTCATCCGTTTGAATCGTATTGAGGCAACGCCTGTTACTGGGCGTACTGAAGATGTGGATAAGCTTGCCATTCATATTCGAAATGGTCTTATAGAAGATACGCTTGCTTTATATTTGGCAGGTGCTGAAAAGCGCTATCCTGTGGATATGAATAAGCGATATTTTGACGCCGCTCATAAATCGTGATCGTTTCTTTGACGAAAGGCCTTAAATGGCTTTTCGTCTCATTATCGCAACAGCCTTAGGCTGAGTCTTCAGGAAAAAGCGTGCAAAAATCTTTTGCACGCGTTGTGTTATGATGTGTTCAAGTAAAAAAACAATGGGGTAAGTTAGGCATGTTGATTGATAGTCATTGCCACCTCAATTTTGACGATTTTGCATCGGATGGTATCGATGTTGTGGTCAAACGTGCCAAAGATGCAGGCGTTTCTCGGATGCTGACCATTTGCACAAAACTTAATGAGGCTGATATGCTTCGATCGATTGCTGAAAGTGATCCTGATATTTTCTGCACGGTCGGCATTCATCCCCATGAAGCGGAAGAGACACTAAAACAGCTTGACGCTGTGGCGTTAAAAGCTTGGCTTGTTGAGCATTCAAAGCACCCAAAAGTTGTGGGCTTTGGTGAGACTGGTCTTGATTATTATTATGGACATAGCCCAAGAGAACATCAACTCTCTAGCTTCCGCGCGCATTTAGAGGCGGCTGTTCAAACAAACCTTCCGTTAAGCATTCATACGCGTGATGCTGAAGAAGACACAATAGCGCTTATTAAAGAATTTCCAAAAGCATGTGGTGTGATCCACTGTTTTACTGGCACGCCTTGGTTGAGAGACCAAGCATTGGCGCTCGGTTTTTATATTTCAATTTCTGGTATTGTGACATTTAATAAAGCGCAAGATCTAAGAGAGACCATCAAAGATATCCCCTTAGATCGCCTCCTGATCGAAACCGATGCACCGTTTTTGACACCGGTACCTTTCCGGGGTAAGAAAAATGAGCCAAGCCTTATCGTACACACAGCCCAAGTGTTAGCGGACTTAAAAGGTGTGCTTGTGGATGATATAGCAAATCATACAACAGAAAATTTCCTTAAGCTCTTTTCTAAGGTGGGTGCATAACATGAACCAGAACAAAATGGGATGGCTGGTTGATGAAAATTTTTTATCTTACTTTAGAGAGCATTACGTGCTTGATCACCCTGTCCTCCAACAATTGAGAGAAAATACAAAAAAGCTGCGTGGTTTTGTGATGCAAGTAACGCCTGAAGTTGGGGCATTTTTAGGGTTTCTTGTGCGTTTGACGCAATCTAAGAAGATTCTTGAGGTTGGTACATTTACTGGTTATAGCACGCTATCCATGGCATTTGCATTAGAAGGCGATGGGCATATCACGACCATCGATGTGGAAGGGGACTGGGTTCCTATGGCACAACAACATTTTGAAGCAAGCGGGGTGCAAGATCGCATCCATCAAATTATTGGCTCAGCCGATAGAGCCCTTGCAAAACTTATTCATGATGTTGGAAGAGATCATTATGATTTGGCTTTTGTCGATGCAGATAAGTTGAATACTGACCTTTATTATGAGTATGCTCTTCAACTAGTAAAACCGGGTGGACTTGTTATCTTAGATAATATTCTATGGAAGGGTAAGGTATCAGATCCGGAAGATGTTGATCCAATTACGACCGTTTTTAGGTCGCTGCAGCAAAAGGCGATGAAAGATGACCGGGTTCATGTGATAAGCCTTCCACTTCATGATGGATTGATGTTGATGATAAAAAAACATCTGGGACAAGATTAGAATGATGAAAACGCCAAGCAAGGCTATCATTTTAGGATGTGGGAGTTCGGGCGGCGTACCATCACTTGGTGTTGATGGCGCTTACTGGGGGTCATGTGATCCTCAAAATCCAAAAAACACGAGAACGCGTGCATCATTTTATGTGGAATACGCATCAGGACAAAAAATCCTTATTGATACCTCTCCTGATCTAAGACAACAATACATCAGCAATCATTTAAAAGATTTGACGGCTGTTGTGTATAGTCACGATCATGCAGATCATACACACGGTATTGATGAGCTTAGATCATTGTTTTTCGCGCGTGAACTCACTGTTATTCCAATCTATGCAGACTCATATACACGCGAATCACTACAAAATAGATTCTCATATCTTTTTGAACCCAAGTTGCAGATTTATCCAGTTGTCTTAGAGGGCAGAGAGTTTAAAGCGGGTATTTTTAATGTGGATGGTATCGATATCGAGGCGATCGAACAAGGGCATGGCGATAATCAAAAAAGTTTTGGTTTTCGGTTTGGGCGTATTGCCTATTCCACAGACTTTAATCATCTGGATGATCAAGCGCTCGAGTCGTACCAGGATCTCGATCTTTGGGTGGTTGATTGTTTGAGTTATGATCCTAAAAAAACACATAACCATCTTGATCTTACACTCCATTGGATCAATCAGGTGAGACCCAAAAAAGCGATTTTAACCCACATGAATGCAACATTAGATTATGAACAGTTGCGGGGGCAATTGCCGGATCATATAGAGCCAGCCTACGATGGGCTCACATTTCATTTTTAAGCTTACGCTGTTGGATCTGTTGGATCTTTCTTTTCCACAACGGTGTGCTTGTGTTCTGTGTGGTCGT
>JBQCDM010000009.1:0-7492 GCA_051961235.1 Nucleicultricaceae bacterium (SeqCode) | reverse complement strand
CAACAGGAGGCAAAAATGGTTTATCGTAACCATGTTGAATCTTTTCTCACACGTAATAATTAAATTAATAAAATAATTTATTCTGATATGCGAAGTCCTATCCCAAATGATTATCGAATTCGCGAGCTCAAAAAAGAACGGCTCAGATTACAGGACATTATCTTTAAGCTGAGTGCTTAGATTAATCCGACTTTAAAGTCGCGTTGTTGTTCTCCCCGTGCCTCGTCTGTGTTTTCCTTCGCACAGGCGAGGTTTTTTCATATAGGAATATTCAATATTTTTAGGTAACATAACATTTAATATAATGAATAAGATTTTAAGTATAAAAAAATGGATAAGATGAATACATCTTTTAAGCGTCTTTTTTTAGGGTTCTTTTTTCTGATAAGCTTGACCCCATCTATGCTCTTGGCGCGATGTGGCTGTAAGAAAATTGAAAAGATCATTATTGAGACCGCTCTAAAACAAACCCCTTTTAAAATTGAGGTTGCAAGCACCCCTCAAGCTTTAAAGAAAGGATTAATGTTTAGGCGTGAGATCGCAGAAGATGAGGGAATGCTTTTTGTTATGGCATCCCCTGGACGAGCGCGATTTTGGATGCAAAATACCTATATCAGCTTAGATCTACTCTTTCTCAATGAGTATGGAATTATTGTGGAGATTATGAAAGATGCAACGCCGCTTTCAGAAAAGAGGCTCGTATCCGCTGTTGATACTGTAAAAGCAGTACTTGAAGTTCCAGCTGGAACAGCACAAAAACTTCATTTAAGTGTGGGGGATCGTGTGCGCCATCCTATTTTTAAGACGGTGTCATTGCAGAAGAAGCAGGATTGTAAACAAGAGGTGAATCCATGAAGTGTTATAATCATGCATCTCTAGAAGGTGTTGGGATCTGCAAACAATGTGGACGCTCTATTTGCCATGATTGTATCGCACCGGATGTGAGGTCAGTTGCTTGCAAAAATCGCTGTGAGCAACACGTAGAGCGATTAGATGGGTTTTTAGAGAGAAGTGTTTTTAATCAATTTAATGCCACATTTGTGGGAAGCTTGATTGTAAGCGTCATGCTTATTTTTCTTGGATATATTATATCACTATACGATTCGATGCAGTCACCATTGACTTGGGGCTTATGGGGTATAGGATTTTTATTCTTTTTGAACGCATTACGCTATCGTGGACGAGGCAGTAAAAAACAATAGTGCAAGATTTGGCAAGTTTTTTATTGATTTATAAGATAAAGATGTATTAAAATTGCCGAATGGAAAATTTATATATCAACATATCTTCTAGGCTTTTCAAAAAGCGTTCTTCAAAGAAGCGCTGCTAAGCGCGCACATTTTTATTATTTCTATTTATTGTTGATGAAATTTTGTTTATGACTCTTAAACGTCATTTGAATTGGATTTATTATGTCTTATGTTGACTGTTTTTTTAGTGCCTTAGAAATTGTTGATGGCTTTTTTTGGGCCTATATTGGTTTTATGTTGGTTGTGTTAAGCGGCTTTTATTTCACGTTTAAATCTAAGTTTTTTCAGCTCAAAGTTTTAAGCGAGCCCATTAAGACCATCAAGCAGCTCAGCGAAAATAGAGATAGCACCCATGGTGTGCATCCCATCAAGCTTTATTTTGCCTCGATTGGCGGGATGATTGGCCTTGGTAATATCGTGGGCGTCATCACAGCTATTATGTTAGGTGGTCCAGGTGCCTTGTTTTGGCTTTGGATTGCCTCATTTTCTGGAGCACTCATAAAATATGCTGAGATTTTTTTAGGCATAAAGTATCGCGTAAAAAATTCCCACGGTGGATTTGATGGTGGATCTATCTATTTTCTTCGAAAAGCATTTAATTCTAAATGGCCGGCACTTTTGGTTAGTTTCCTTCTTTGTATTTATGGCATTGAAGTACTCCAATTTTTAGTGGTGACTGACACCATTGTCTCTGTATGCGCCATTGAACGACATATTGTCATTGGGATTATGATTTTGGCTGTGCTTTATACGGGTATTGGTGGTGTTAAGCGTCTGGCAAATGTATGTAGCATCTTAATGCCAGTTTTTGTCGTCCTTTACATTTTAATGGGCTTTTATGTGATTGCCGTGAATGTGGATGTTTTGCCAGGACTCCTTAAAACAGTAGTTGTTTCAGCTTTTACAGGGCATGCTGCTGTTGGTGGTTTTGTGGGAGGCTCGTTTTTGCTTGCAGCCCAACAAGGCATTGCACGTGCGGTATATTCTGGAGACATTGGTATTGGCTATGATTCGATTATCCAGTCAGAAACGCAAAATCCACATCCAGAACGACAGGCGCGCCTTGCCATATTTGCGCTCTTGACGGATGCACTTGTGTGTACAATGAGTATGAGCGTTGTTCTTGTAACCGATATATGGCATATGACGGGGATTAAGCCTTCTGAGTTTGTGGCAAAAGCTTTTGGTCAGTATTTTCCTCATATGGATATTTTTATGGGAATCATCCTGTTTTTGGCAGGATTTACAACCATTATAGCCTATTACGCTGTTGGACTTAAAAGCGCTCGTTTTCTATCAAAGCGTTATGGGGCAATGGTCTATATTGCTTATTCCATTTTTGCCTTTGCGTTTTTCTCATATCATGACCAAACCAAAGTGATGCTCATCATGAGTCTTTCAGGTGGTCTTCTCATGCTGATAAACTTGGCGGGGATCTTAAAGCTTCGTCGCGAAGTTAAATTCATATAAGCCACAAGAAAAGCAGTGGGTCTATTGACCCACTGCCTCTTTAAGTCCAGGAATAAGATCATTTCCTTCAACGATTTTAATGCTCGATTTTTTCAACACATCACCAAAAGGCTCAGGTGAAACGCCTAAATGATGCGCAAAGAAATGTTCTTCAAGTGCCCATTCAGCGCCTAAGTCTTTTGGTTCCTCAATTTCATGCGGTGCTTCAATTGTGTAAAAAACATGAGGGGTTGATTGCTCTTTCAGCGTTTTTGAAAAATCTTGACTATGTTTGATCGGGGCGCGTGAATCATAAACGCCATGGCCAAGCAAGAGGGGGATACGAATTCCAGACGCTCGATTGATCGGGGAGAGCTCTGCTAGATTCTTATTAATTTGTGCAGTATCACGTTCATCGGGGTGTGCGCAAAAGCCTGCATCCATAAAATGTAAAATGCCGTTTTCTTCTCCGAGTTCATCGAGAAAGTCTTTGGACAAGCGCGTTAGATCAACAGGAGCACAAAATGCCGAGGCGCAAGCAATGCGAGGAAAAGTAGTAGATGTATAAGGAGAAGTCGCTTCTAAAAGGGTTGCATATCCACCATAGCTGCCACCCCACATGCCAACGCGTTTTGGATCTGCAATGCCTTCTTTAACTGCCCATTCGATGACGTCATGGAGATCAGTTTGCATTTTGCGGCCCCAGTCACCGAAGCCAGAAAAGGCTGTTGTTACATCATAGGTTGATCCGCGAAAATTAGGCGCCAGAGTTGCAAATCCGCGATTGGTGAGGATTTGGGTTATTCTAGAGAACCTGAAAGCGACACTATCAGCAGGTCCTCCATGAACAAGAAGAATGGTAGGAAAGGGGCCTTGCGTGTGCTTTGGAAGTGTAAGACATGTTGGAATAATAAAGCCATCCCTCGCTTTAATCTCCCTGTGTTCCATGGGAGAGAGGTGGTCATGCAAAAGCCTGAGCTCTTTATAGTGTGGAAAAGGGTTCTCATCCCAGGTGATGATTTTTTCAGCAAGATTGAACGTACCTGATCGATCAGGCTCACGGTCAAAAGCAAGGGTGAATGTATATTGATTGAGATCGATGGCAGAGAGATCTTGAAGAACATACGGTTTATTTTGCACTTCTTTATTGATTGCTTTAAACATCTTGTTTGCTATCAATCGAAGGCCCGGAGGCATTTCCCAGTCACGTTTACCATTTTTGTGACACGGAATTGCAAAAAATGGGCTTGTTGTTCCAGATAATATGGGCAGAGGCGGGGACGACTCCAAATCAAGACATGCCTCGCTTGCAAGGGCTACGAGGGATTGATTCATCGGGTTCCAGGCAAAAAAAGTCGTGCTGACTTTTGCTGCGTTGTCATCTCCTTCGATAAAGCCCACATCATAATAAAGAGCCATATTAGAACGGTCATCAAAAAAGATATGGGTGTTTGATGTGATAGGGTGCGTTTTTTGAAACAAGGGGAGAATTTGTCCTTGCGCATCGATACCAAAGAAAGATTTGTGATTGATAGACTCTCTTCGTATGGCCATGAGAGGGATTAGATGATTGCTAAAAATAATTTTCCAAAAACCATTTGGATACTCAAAGGGGATCTCAGTCGCATTTGATAGGGAGTAAAGATGGTATTGATAGCTTTTATGATCATTGGGGTCTTGTATGGACCACATGAAAATATCATCATTCACAGCCTTTTCAAAACGCATCGGCGTTTTGGTATTTTGCAGAAGTGCGGGAAATGTCTCATCCGGTTTTAAGTGATAAAGTCTAGCAGGCCTTTCGAGCGGATCTGAAAAGATGATATGGCATTCGGCAGAATCAGAGTGCTCATGTTTCCATAGCACATTGACGTATTTAAGTCCTGTTATGTCTTTTACCCTTTGTTTTATTATATGAATGGGTTGTTTCTCATAAGCATCTTGATTCATCGGTAAGAAAAGATGGCGCGGCACTATTTGATGCGGTTGATCTTCTATGGAAAGAGTATCGTTTGATGCATAAGAGATATGTATAGGCAGGACTAGAATCAAAAAAGCAAAAAACCGTTTCAAAAAAATCATGCTTAGCTCCTTTCAATATTAATTAAGACACGGATAGACATTTTTTTGTTTTTTGACAAATGCTATTTAATCAATTCATGCTTGACACATGCATCTAAGTAGATATGAGTAGGGAAGAATTTAAAATGAGAGAGAAAATGATTGCATTTGTTTTTCCAGGGCAAGGTTCCCAATCCATTGGTATGGGGAAGGATTTGTTTGATGCATTTGAATCCGCGCGATTTGTCTTTGAAGAAGTTGATGAGACGCTGAAGCAGAAATTATCTCAATTAGTTTTTTCAGGTGACGCTGATGAATTGATGCGCACCGAAAATACGCAACCTGCTCTTATGGCGGTTAGCATGGCGATGGTTCGAGTGCTTCAAAAAGAGCTTGGTTATCATCTTAAAGAGCATGCAAGCTTTCTTGCGGGTCATTCATTGGGTGAGTATGCAGCCCATGCGGCGGCGAATAGTTTTTCTTTATCCGATACGGCGAAACTTTTGCGGACAAGAGGACTTGCCATGCAAAAGGCTGTGCCGGTTGGTGTTGGAGCCATGGCAGCTTTGCTCGGTGCGGATTTTGATCAAGTCATTGCGATTGCAAAAGAAGCAGCCGGCTCTTCTGATGTGTGTGAGGTTGCCAATGATAATAGTCCTGGTCAGATTGTGATTAGCGGGCATAAGGTTGCAATTGAGCGTGCTATTGAGATCGCAAAAAATCAAGGGATCAAACGGGCGGTTTTATTACCTGTTAGTGCTCCCTTCCACTCATCACTGATGCTTCCTGCTCAAACAGTGATGGCAGAAGCTTTGGCGGCTGTAGACGCGCGTGCAACTGAAGTGCCAATTATAGCAAATGTGACAGTATCAGCGGTTAAAACACCAGATGAATATATCCCATGTCTCGTTGATCAGGTGACAGGGCGAGTGCGTTGGCGCGAGACAATTCTCTTTTTAAAATCACAGGGTGTAAAAAAAGTTATTGAAATTGGCGCTGGAAAGGTGTTAACAGGCCTTGTAAAGAGGATTGATCCAGATATGGATGCTGTATCACTGAATACGCCTCAGGATTTAGAAACTTTTGCTCAGTCATTATGAATTGGAGTGAGATATGTTTAGTTTAAACGGAAAAAGAGTTTTAGTAACGGGTGCCACGGGTGCCATTGGGGCTGCGATTGCTCGCGCTTTTTACACCCAAGGCGCTGAGGTGATTATTTCAGGGACACGCCGTGAGGTTTTAGAAAAACTGAAAGCTGAACTGGGTGAACGTTGCCATGTCTATGTTTGTAATCTGAGTGTTGCAGAAGAAGTGGATCAAATGATCCCTAGCCTTGAGAGTACTTTTGGTGTTATTGACGTTTTGGTCAACAATGCTGGTATTGCCCGAGATGGTCTTGCAATGAGGATGAAGGATCAAGACTTTGAAGATGTTTTGACTGTGAATCTTGAAGTTCCTTTTAAATTGATGCGAGCCTGCCTTAAGGGCATGATGAAAAATAGATGGGGACGTATGATTAATATTTCTTCCATCGTCGGTGTGACCGGTAATCCAGGGCAAGCGAATTATTGTGCATCAAAGGCCGGTATTATCGGCCTTTCAAAGTCGCTTGCAGCTGAAGTGGCATCCCGCAATATTACAGTTAATTGTATCGCACCTGGATTTATTGCATCTGATATGACGCGTGTGCTTCCTGAAGCACAACAAGAGAAGTTAAAGGCAACAATTCCCATGGGACGCATGGGAGAGGCGGATGATATTGCATCTGCTGCAATTTTCCTTGCCAGCAATGAGGCAGGATACGTCACTGGTCAAACGATTCACGTTAACGGTGGCATGGCTATGATATAGTTCTTACTTTGAATTTTTTTTGAAGTAGGTTATAAAGAATAGTCAATTTTTTGGGTTGTTTCCCTATATTGTTATCACAAAAAGGATCTTATTTATGAGTGATGTTTCTGAAAGAGTAAAAAAGATTGTTGTAGAACATCTTGGCGTTGATGAATCAAAAGTAACACCAAGTGCAAGTTTTATTGATGATCTTGGCGCTGACAGTCTTGACACAGTTGAACTTGTTATGGCGTTTGAAGAGGAATTTGGTATTGAAATTCCTGATGAAGCAGCTGAGAAAATTACAACAATTCAAAAAGCGATCGATTATATTAAAGAAAATCAAAACGCTGCATAATTGTTGTTTTTGACACTCTGAAAGGAGTAAGCCTATGCGAAGAGTCGTTATCACTGGTATTGGTGTGGTAAGTCCCTTGGGTCCAAACGTTCAATCGACATGGAATCGCTTGATTCGAAGTGAATCAGGCATTCGTTCTATTGATCTTTTTGAAACAGATGACTTGCCTGCAAAAATAGCAGGGCTTGTTGTTCATGGTCCTTCTGATGAAGGCAAATTCAATCCGGATGATTGGGTTGAGCCTAAAGAACAAAAGAAAATGGATCGCTTCATCCTCTACGGAATAGCCGCAGCAGCGGAAGCCGTTGAGGACGCAGGATGGAAGCCTACGGATGAAGAATCTTTGCTTCGTACTGGTGTGATGGTTGGATCTGGTATTGGTGGTTTGCCACGCATTTACGATACGTCAGTCGTCCTTCATGATCAGGGGCCACGCAAGGTTTCTCCTTTCTTTATTCCAGCGGCATTGATTAACCTAACCTCTGGTCATATCTCCATGCGGTACGGCTTTAAAGGCCCTAACCACTCCGTTGTGACAGCTTGT
>JBQCDM010000008.1:0-4170 GCA_051961235.1 Nucleicultricaceae bacterium (SeqCode) | reverse complement strand
GTATTTTCACACGCCACTTGAGTTTCCAATGATTTGGAAAGAGTGGGTTGTTTGGCTGGCGTGCAAAAATGCAGGAAAAAGTAAGGTAGAAACTAGAGTAAAAGAAAGTGCTTTTGTTGTAGGAGTCATTCGAGATGCCTTTAATGAATGAAAACAATATGTCCTTAGCACAGAAAGAAAAGGTGGTAAATATTATTCTAATAGGCAAATATTTGGTTGGGCTTTATAGAAGAGATAGTCATCAATGAAGTTTTCTATTTACTCTGCATGCATATTGTTGTGCAGTGGGCGCACGCCTTGTTGATCAAATCATAATGTTTTAAGAGCGCAATATTGAGAAAGGCAGACTTTTCAAAAATCTGCCTTTTCTCTTACTAATCTTGTGTCTTACTGTATTTTATAATCTCCAACGACATAAAAGGATGTGCGATTCGTTGGCATATTGCTGTTTGTAAGTGTTTGAACATTCTCTTTTAGGTTGTCATAGAGTAGCCAAGTGTGTCCATTATAATGGATAGAAAAAGCATGACCGCCGACGCCCATTTTTGTTCCTCCTGATACAAAAAAGTCGCCTGTTACATGATAATCTTTTCCATTATCACTAAAAATCAAAGAGCCATCTTTTTTGAGGATAACTTGTTTATCGCTTGGAGATAAAGATTGAGTTCCTTCTTCAACGCGTGCTGTGAGTCCTAATGCGCCTACAGGTTTTCCAAAAAAGTAGTCCTTACCTTCTATGTCAGATATGGTGAAAGATTCCACCTCTCTTAAGTGTCCTAAAAACTGCATCGCTTCTGCGACATAAAAGCTTAGGACCTTAATAAGTATAGGGAAATCGGTGTGTAGACGGCTGTCAGGATATTGCAATGATCTATCCTTATTATAGACTTGGTACGAACCGGAAGGGAGCTTTAATATATAATTCCCGTCTTTGTCTTTGCGGATGTTAGCAAGGACATGCGTATTAAACATTGCGAAAAGTTTTGGTTTCTGTTGAATAGCATACAATGAAGATAATAAAAGGCAGGTGCTATCAAAATTAGTTTGATGAAAGTTTTTTACGCCAAGTGCAGAAAATTCACTGGCAACAGTGGAAGAAGCCTCATCAAATTCAAGCGCGGTTGATGCATGCTCCACATGACCAGCGCTCATGTGTAATTCTCTCACCAAAACAGCAAGGTGATTGATGAAATCCGCTGCGGTGCTATTGGAAAGTCGTTCTTCATAGAGTGTGTTGAGCTCTAAATATTTTTTTTCGTCAATGGGAACTTCTAGATGTTTTTTTATAAACATGTGATCTGTAACACCAAGAGAAACAACCCAATTAAAAATATCTTTATATATTGATAAAAGGCTTTCACTGTCTCCGAAATTTTTTAAGATCTTTCCCTTGTATTCATCTAGCTTTTCAATGGGGTCTGCATGATGGCTTTTAACATCAATGGCGATTTTATTAAGGTCATCCAGGACTTCATCAACAGCATCTTTCAAATCGTCGGCTGATATTTTATGAGTGTTTGCTTTAGAAGCATGTAACGGGGAGGTTTCTGTTGCGCCAAGTAATAGTGAAAAAACGGTTGCACAAGAGATCAGAAGGGTTGTTTTTTTCATTTTTATGCCTAACTGTAGGAAAAGGTGGTGCTTGAACATTATTTTTTAGATTATAAGAAAAATCTTTAATAAACTATTAATTGAAATAGTTTTTTTAAGCGTGTTTTTAGAGCTTGATTTTAAGGGAAGGTAAGTTTCAGTGCGATTTTTGTGGGTTTTTCTTGTCATATTTTCGCACGACCAAAATGCGTTTGCGTCAGATTTAGTGCAAGAATTATGTGAGGGCGTTCATCAATATCGTATAAAATTCTTAAAAAAGAATGCTGGTGATGAAGGTACGATAACCTTGCTTGGATGTCATCACTATATATGCTTAGAGACTTTACCTGAGGCTCAACAAGCTGTCCTTGCTGTGCAAGCGGCTGAAAGCACACGGCTTTATAATGAAAGAACGGATGCGTACTTAAATACTAAACTTCGTAAGTATCTTGATATTTTAGGGAAAATTGCTGTTACCCCCATGCTTTTAGAAAGTAATTTTTTTGGTGATTACGCCAAAAAAATTTCTAATCAACCGGGGCGTACTGCTCTTCATCCTCAGGTCAGCGATTATTTCATGAGGATCTTGAAGTGCAAGTTAACGCCTTTATTTTTGGAGCTGTTAAGAATGCCTCTGGATGAGCGGTCACTTGCTGCTCTCCAAACTTTAACGATTCCACAGATAGTAGAAAAGCTTCCTGAACGACTCGTCTACGATTTTACAGCATCTTATGTTAAACGCACTTCATTAGAATATCAGGTGATTGATTTGCATCGTGCAGCACAGGGGAGACAGCAGGATGTCTATGCTTTAGATGCAGGATTAGAGCTGAAAAAAAATGAAGAGGCACTCTTTATGGAGGACGTTAATTTTTCTCCTCTGAGCGATGCAACTGTACGTGAAAAAGTCTTGGATTTTTATGACGATTGCAAGTGGATGTTTGATGAGTCACCGATTCATTCCGTTATTCCAAAATCGCTCGCTCAACAAGTGCAAGTTCTCTGTTCTGTATCAGAGGATATGAAAGAAAAAATTAATCATGGTGTGCTATTGCGCAAAATACAAGAAGATCAAAGCATTCCAAATTGCTCTGCTATGATGCGAATTGGATTGAAGCAAAGCGTGCAAAGTTATCGATCAGGAGACTTTACTCTTGGAACGCCGGCTGAAAATGTTGTGCAGCGCAATTATGGCTGGCTTCAAAGGACGCTTCTTTCAGTCATTGATACGCCACACAGTTTAATTGAGTTTGGTGATGCGCACCTTCTTGCAGCTGGACATGATCGCGGTATATTGCAATTTTTCATCGATCGCCTTTTAAAAAGGGATGAAGATTTTTGGTGTCATAAGCTCGGTGAGGAAGCCTGGAGAATGTGGGAATGTATGGAGGTTCAATCCGTTGAGAGGCTCTCGCAAAATGGCATCTATCATTTTGTGCTTAATAAGGTAGGCAGTTAAGCAACTTTCCCTTGTTGATTAGTGTGATGAGCTCTTATGTTTCTACCACAAAAACTCACCCACTATCTATAATGCTGGCCTAACTATGACAGTTTACATTAGAGCAATATTTATTAAGTCTTTTATCGATTTCTGGCAGCACCTTGTTTTGATAATCAGAAGAAACAGATGGGGCATAAATTTTAAGATAAGCATACAGCGCTGAAATGAGATGATATTGATAGTTAATCGCATTGAGAATCTCTTGGTTGTTTAAGGGGTGACCTCCTTTTTTCTGCATAGAGGCAAAGTGTATTGGCATGAGTTTTTTAAACTGCTCCTCAACCATAATCTCCAGTTCTAATAATTCTTCCTTGTTTAGATTGCCGGGTTTTAGTTGTAGCAGTAGGTTGCGTTTAAAGCCGATACGCATGGCAGTTTCTTCTATCAAATCTTCAAGATTTTGGTTTGTTGCGAAAAGAGAATTAGGAATTATCATAATGAATATTGATAGTAATAAAGCATAGATCATAAATATCTCCATAACTTAAATATGTGATTTAAATAATAAAATTATTTTATGTTCTATTTATTAATAAGAAGTAATGATTTATTTTGTTTGTTTATTTGGTCGTTTTATTTTTATGGTTATTTTCTCTTTTTAGTTGAAAAATGTATTTTCTGAGAATAATGAGTGATGAACGTTGTTTTTTTAGAATTGCTTCGAGAAAAAGAAAAGGGGGCCTAGGCCCCCAAATCTTTAGAAAATTTCTAAATAATGAATTTAGATTTTTTGAGTTCTTTAATGTCCAGCTTTAGCGCAAGCGCCACCGATAACGCCAGCCAATGGAGCGGCTGCGCCAGTTGCAAGGGCACCACCACTTGCTGCTGAGCAACCAAGAGCAAGAACCTTGCCTTTAGCGGATTTAAGGCTGGCAACAAATTGTTCCCTAATGTTTGCAAGATCTTCGTCAGTGAGTCTTTGATTGTTCTTGAAGCCCAATTTTTCCTTTGCTTTACCAGCAAAGGTTGAACCGTTAAATCCTTCATTAGCACCGTCATCCTTAGAAGTGCAAACAAGCAAGCCGAGTGCAGATGTAGTTTTAAATGTTGCAGCAGCGCCGTCAAAAGAACGGATAGAG
>JBQCDM010000007.1:0-2454 GCA_051961235.1 Nucleicultricaceae bacterium (SeqCode) | reverse complement strand
TCTTTAAATTTTTCTCCAATATCTCTGCTCAACGTTAAAAAAGCTTAAAAAATTTTTAATGATGAGAGACATTCTCTTTAAGGCTACGCTCAAAAAATAAATGGTAGGGGTAGGAACGTTAATGACCACTAGCATAGTCATTCACTATGAATGGAGCAGATCTTCAATGATTTTTTTATGAGCAGAAGCAAGAGGATCTGTTGGATCCGCAATCTGGCATAACTCAAAAGTCGCCTTCCACAAAGCCCAAGCTTGAGCGCGAAGCCATGTATCGTCGTCTAAATCCATCGTCTTGATGAATATTTGACGCGCTTCTCCTTTGAGAAAAGTCCAAGCAAGCACGAGATCAGAGGCGGGATCACCGACCCCCATACCTCCAAAATCGATGACGGCAGATAGCTTGTTTTCATGAAGCAGTATATTGCCAACAGCAAAATCACCATGAATCCATACAGGTGTTTTATTCCAGCGCGTTTTAGAGGCATCGTCCCACAACGTCAAAGCTTTAGGGCTATCGATCAACCCTGATAATTTTGCGATTTGTGTGCGCGCATCTTTGTCATACACGCTCACATGGTCGCCTCGCCACCAATTATGTTGGCCAGGGCGCGGTCCCTCGACGTCCCTAATGCTTTGGAGTTCTTTTAAAAATGTTGCTAAATCCAAGGCGAGCGTCTTTAGAGGCGCTTCATCCAATGTGAGTAGATTAAGACTGGTACCTTGAAGCCAGGTATAAATGGAAAATGGATAAGGATATGTGCTTGAGGCAACACCCATTTTGAGGGGAGCGGGGATACGCACCGTTAGATGAGGCGCTAATTGGGGCAGTAAAGCTTGTTCTTTTGGTACTTTCAAAGCATACGATTCTGCTGTTGGTAAGCGTATCAACATGTCATCACCCAAGCGATAGGTACGATTGTCATGTCCTTGCTTTTCGACGGATGTGACGTTTAAATGCGCATATTCTGGAAATTGCTCTTTAATGAGTGAACGCGCAAGATCAGCGGTGATATGAGGGGGTTGTGTTGCTTTTGTCATGGTAATTTTGATGTTCCATCAGTCCATATCAACATCCAAGGGATCACCCTTTGATAGATGAACCTGACCATGGATTTTAAATACCTTGAGGTCTTTAAATTGAACGTAGGCGATCACCTCTGCTTCAAGAGCCTCTCCCTTAAGATTTTGCCCCTCTGCATCATAGATAACGAAGAGTTCGTTTAAGTGTGCAAGGTGATTTTTTGGTTTAAAGTTCATGAATGCAAGGTTGTTTTTTTGTTCGATCACATGATCTGTGTAGTCATGTCGATTCATGGTCACACCATTAATACATTGTGTGTAGTCATCATGAAAAAATTTTTCGATAGCCTCTTGGGTGTCTTGATTTTTGTCATATAAAACGCGCCACATGTGGAACAAATCATCTAAGTTTTGCAAAAGCGTCTCCATAGGGTTCAAAGACTTTGGATGGGATGTGCTTAGAATATAGCACAATTCATGGAAAATCCATGTGTTGTCGTTGAGGTTTGAAAAACAATTGCAGACAAGAGAGAATGCTCTTAAAGTGCCAATGTGTCCAATAGTTTGGTGGACGCGCCTCATAAGCGGATCGCATCAGGCTTTTATGTGGATCTTTTGTGCTTTAGGTGTGAAAAAATCTGGAATTTAAAAATGCCAAAACAATATAAGGTAGTATTTCTAATGCTTGCGCTTTTTTTGGTGCTCACTTCTTATTCTTTGATGGCGGTAGAGCGTAATAAAGTTTTTCCGGTCTCGACGGAGTTTCAAATTGGGAAAATTAAGCCTATCGTCGAACATGCACCAAAGGGCATTTACATCTCTGTTGGCAGCGAACGGAGTTTTCGCGGTGCCTCGATGATTCCACATGTGACAAAGGTTTACTTGTTAGATCTTTCCCCTGAAATTATTCGATTTAATACGATTAACATGCAACTACTCAAAGCAGAGAGTCGCTCGATCTATCGCCATTTGCGTTGGGAATCTTCATATTAAGAATTGACCAAACTCTCATCAGCCTTAACAGAGGATGACTTTAAGTGGTGGACAAAAAATGTTCGTAATATAACAAACTACCCGCTGCCTGAAGCACTCAATCGGTATGAAAGCTATCCGGATGCTCAAAAGTTTTTAAAAATACGCCGTCTCTTAATGTCCCTTTACCAAAGGTGGCAGGAAAAGGAAACGCCAACACTTCCAAAAAACCTCTTTATTGAGAGCATCACGTTAAAACAACGTAAAGCACTGGAGACCAAATTACACATGTCTCTTCCGATCACTGATGCAGAATGGGATTGGTGGGTGAAGTTTGGAAAAAACAAAGACTACGTTTGTGCAAAGACTTGGTTAGAAAAGCCTGAAGAGGCGGTCGATTTTGGGCAAATGGTTGATTTCAAAACCAGCAATTATATCTTTGATTATATGCTTTATTAAAAT
>JBQCDM010000006.1:0-2663 GCA_051961235.1 Nucleicultricaceae bacterium (SeqCode) | reverse complement strand
AGTCCTCTTCAAGGCTTGAAATACGCCTTGAGAGTGCTGATTGCGTTACATTTACTTCGCGTGCTGCTTTTGAAATGTTGCCAATCTTTGCTGTAATATAGAAAAGTTTTAATTTGTCCCAATCCATAGAGTTTTTCTACTCCTTCATCATCACTATAGATCAATCCTGTTAAAATTTCCTAAAATTGCGTGCAAAAAATTATTTTAGAATTTTTGGGTTCAAATTAATATTCTTGAAAGTCTCTCATGCGATAACAAAAAATGGAGGCTTAAGGGGGATATCATGAAGTTTTTGCTCTTTCTTTTTCTATTGGTTGGATTGTACCTCTATGTAACGAAGCGTTTAAGGGGATCTCTCGAGCGCTATAAGCATAAAAATCCCAAACTCGATCCATGGAAATTCTTTAAAGGCAAGCTTCATGCGGTTGGTATGATACAAGATCCTTTCGGGCGGGTACTGCAATCGTTTGATATTGATGTTTTTGGCGAATTTACGCGCACGAGTGGTGTCATGAAGCAAACCTTTACCTCCGGCGGTGCACCTATTGCAAAGCGCACGTGGAATTTTGTTAAAATCTCAGATCATCGGTTTGAAGGATGTGCCCCCGATGTGGTAGGAAAAGCGCGTGGTGAATGGCAAGGTAATGCGATACACATGACCTATCGTATACGCATCCCTCTTTTTGGGCGCGAACGGATTGTGGATGTGGATGACTTCCTCTATGCTGTTAATGCCGAACAGGTTCTTAATACGGCTGTATTTAAGAAGTGGGGTATTCCCGTTGCGCGCCTTTATATTTCATTTCAAAAACTATAAGACAAATCCGGCGTGAGCGGCTATGCAATCAATATGTTTTGCACAGAGTGGCAAGAGAGCAGGGACTACTTGCTGTCTCGAGTATGTGCTAGCACATCTTATTTAAATATTATTCATCAGAAGATGTATTAAATCTTTGAAGATGCAGGCCATATCAAAAAAGAAAGCTATCCTAGCTTTTCCACAAGAACATGGTGCAACGATAAGTACCGGATTTAGATTTTAGTAATTTTGCTTATTCTACAGATTTTATGAGCCTTGATGACAGAGTTATTGATTTATTGCAAAATCTGGACTTGTTGATTGTTTAAGCATAGAACCGCGTAAAACTCATAATCAAGCGTATGACTCATATGAAATCATAGCTTGATTATGGAAGCTCTCATAAAAACTCTTCCTCGTTATATTGTACCAGCTTATGATGGAGTGGCTGTTGAATTAAACGCTATTTGATTGCCATCTACCCACGCTTCAAGGTTGCTTAAGAGTTTTTGCATGATAGGGATATACTTTTTTTCTAAGAGGTTTATCGTTGATTGAGAGAGAACTTTGCCAGGAGCTGAACTCTTCACGGTATCAAGCATTTCATTCTTACGAATTATCTGATAGTCAATTTGATCAATCGCTTCTGTAGAGGCTTTTTTACGCACCAGACCAGCACGTTGTTTTTTTAGAGAATCTATTGATCTACCCAAGTTATCGGTTGTTTTTTTATAAAGCGCTTCATCAAGAAAAACCTTATAAGGAGATCTCTTAACTTTAATCTGGTTATCTATACGTAATCCAATTGTAAAATTAACGAGATCTCTGAACTCCTTAGCGGTTACAGTATCAAAAACGTTTATCTCCTTAAGTTTTTGAATCGTATCAAAGCTATTTTCTGTTTCAAGGCCATAATAGAGGGATAAATTTGTCAGGAGCTGTTCTGGAAAACGATAAATATCCCTTTTTAAATCAACGGTGCTTCCAAGTTTCCCTGTTTTAAAGAACGAAACTTTTTTAGAAAAATCTTCAAAAGTTTTTTTAAGCCAATTGAAGCTAATTTCCTGTCCCCTTGTGTTAATTTGAGAATGATTTGTTGTAGTGGGATTTAAATCATAAAGTTCTTTGGCGGCTTTTTTATAGCGATCATAAAGGTTCTTATCACCATAAAAGTGACCAATACTACGACTAAGAGAGCTCCCTATCATTCTTGATATATCTTCTTCTTTAGGAGAGTATTGATCATTCGCAAGCAAGACATTGTGTTGTACTTGTTTGAGGATTTCTAGGTGCGTTTTTCCACTATTCATGGGGTTTTGCACAGCTTTTTTAAATTCTTCTTCGATAATTTTATCATGACGTGCTTGGGCCAAAACGGGATTTATTTTTGTGTTAGATGCAATATGATTGGGATCTATATGAGCAGCAAACTCTTCAGGAGTTGCTAAAAACAACTTGCTTCCCTCCGTAGGAGCTCTAAATGATTGTTTTGTTTTAGTTACATAGTTAAGCATTTCCTGAGCCCACTCTGGATCTGCATAGCGGGCAAAGAATTTATTTCTAAAAGGAGCATGATCCGCACCATCCAAATGGAATCCCATATATCCTGTGTGGTGCTCACCTAAGACATGAATACGATCAGAAAGCCTTTGAAAGACTTTTGAAAAATAATGAACAGTTTCTGGAGATTTAGTCCCAACTAAAAAACTAATCTCAAGGTCAGAGTAAAGGTTTGCTTCCTGTCGTGCCATAGATCCCATAGACAAAATAGAAAAGTTTGTTGGTACAGGTCCTAGCTCTTGAGTAATTTCCTCTGTCATTCTACCAATCCATGACATAAAGTCTTTAGTAATTTGCTTGCTGA
>JBQCDM010000005.1:0-3088 GCA_051961235.1 Nucleicultricaceae bacterium (SeqCode) | reverse complement strand
AGCGACACGTTTGAAAAATGACCTTCTTTTTGCTCCACATTAAAAGATTCTATGTCGCACTGCACCATGTAATCCGTCTTAAGATTATCGTTTTCTAAGGTCACACTTTTAAACACGCTAGACAAGGTATTGCGAAAATCTCTTTGCACCACTTTTGACAAGCTATCTTCCCATTCAACACGTGCGAGATAGTCGAGCGTTTTAAGACCCTTATCCTGCTTTTCAACAACAATGCGGGATGATTGAAGATGATCGCGTCCGGAAACCTCGCCGATTACAATACTGTGCTTTGATTTTTTATGAGCGATAAGTTGAATGCTCATGCCTCCAAGCTTCACCGTTTGAACCCCTTCAGACGGTTCAGGAAAAAGCTTTATACAGCCAGAAAGCGATAAGAGCCCGCTTACGAGCATCAAACAAAACCACTTATTCAAGTTCCACCCCTTTATTTAAATTTTTGTGAAGAAAATCAGATGGGCTTTTTTCAATCTGCTCAACCACCCGCGTTAATCCTTGCATCGTATTATTGGTTTCAGTGACGAGTTTTGAAAAAGCGTAGAGGCCATTATTGGTAAACGATTCAACGGCATCCCTGTTTTTATTGATCACGTCCTTCATATCACCCATCAAATTATTCACAGCATCTGAAGTATCGCCAACCTTTTGCGTGATCATATTAAAATCTTTTGTAAGACGCTCTGTTTGTTGTTCAATTTTTTTAAAGACAGACGTAATTTCTTTGGCAGCAGTCTTCGCCTCGACCACCGCTTCTTTCAAATGATCGCTTGTTTCTTTATCAAAAAATCGATTGAGCGTATCCGTGAGCTTTGTAAGGCGTCTTAGAACCTTCGGGGCATCCGCAAAAAGCTCCTCAATTTTCGATTGACGAGACATAATGCGCGGGTAAGTCTCTCCTTTTTTTGCTTTAAGGAGCGGACTTGTATTACTACCACCCACAATTTGGATATAACTATATCCAGTCAAACCCTTTGGTTCGATTGAGGCAATGGTGTCTTCACGAATAAGCGTAGGTTCAGAAATTTTAACACGCACCTGAATAAACTCAGGATCTTCCCTATCCACCTCCAAGCTCATGATATAGCCAATTGGAAGTCCATGATAGCGCACTTGCTCATTTTCTCGAAGGCCCGTCACGGAGCCTTCAAAGAATATATCATATGTCGTTGATTGGCCATGTACATCCATACGTGTCATCCACACGACAAAGGCAAAAAGGGCCACAAAAAAGCCAATAACAAATAATCCAACAATGGTATAATTAGCTTTTGATTCCATTTACATCCTCTTTAAAAACGCGCCCACGCTTTCCCAGAAAGTAATTTTTAATCCATGGATGCTCATTGTTATGGATCGTCTGGAGTTGGTCAACGATCATTTTCCCGTCCACTAAAACTCCAACACGTTTACACAAGGTATAAAGCGTATCAAGATCATGCGTCACCATGATAACAGTAAGATTCAAGCTTTCCTGAAGCTCCTTTAAAAGATCATCAAATTTTTCTGCTGAAATAGGATCGAGCCCTGCTGTTGGCTCATCAAGCAATAAAAGATCTGCATCAATCGCAAGAGCGCGCGCTAGTGCAACACGTTTGACCATACCACCTGAAAGTTCGGACGGGATCTTTTTTAAAGTTGCCTCATTCAACCCCACCATTTGAATTTTAAGACGCGCCAAGTCTCGCGCAATATCGTCTGGCATATGCGCCAATTCCTTCATCGGCAGCATAATGTTTTCCTCAACAGTCAGAGAACTAAACAAAGCCCCGCTTTGAAAAAGAACGCCGCAGCGCTCTTTAATCACATCTGTATTGCCGGCAAGAGCATTTTTTCCAAAAACAACGATCTTCCCGGATTTAGGTTTGAGCAATCCTAAGATTGTCCGAAACAATACTGTTTTTCCGCCACCAGAAGCCCCAATGATGCCAAAAATTTCTCCTCTAAAAACCTCAAGGTTGAGTTTCTTATGGATAATCTGTCCTTTTATTTCAGTGGTTAAATTTTCAATTTTAAGCACGCTCTCTTTTTGCATCAAATCCCCATATATGAAAATATAATTGAGAAAAATGCATCAAGGATAATCACCATAAATATTCCCTCAACAACGGATTTCGTTGTATGAATGCCCACACTTTGTGATCCCCCTTGAACACGCATGCCTTCAAAACAAGACACAAGCCCAATTAACGCTGCAAAAAATGGCGCCTTGATAACACCGATCCAAAAGGTCCAAGTCCCTACGGCAAGTCTCACCTGCTGGAAAAATTGTTCAAAAGAGAGCTCCAGCAAAAAAAGCGACATAAATGCCCCGCCAAGTAGCGCCATCATATCTGAGTAGAACGCCAGCAACGGCATAGAGATTATCAGGGCCAGAAGACGTGGCAAGACTAAAACCTCGATCGGATTCATGGCCATCACAACCATAGCATCCACCTCTTCATTTAATTTCATAAAACCGAGTTGTGCTGTAAAGGCGCTTCCTGAACGCCCGGCGACAACAATGGCCGTTAAAAGGATGCCGATTTCACGCATAACAGAGATGGTCAAAAGGTCCACCGCAAAAACTTCAGCGCCAAATCGCTTGAGCTGATCAACGCTCTGATAAATGAGGACCACCCCAATTAAAAACGAAATGAGTCCCACAATGGGGAGGGAATCAAATCCAACACGTTGAATCATCGTGGCAAGCTCTTTAAAGCGTAATCTCTTGGGCCTTAAAAGTGCGAGGAGAAAAACAATCGCAATTTGCCCCAAAAAGTTAATCAAAGACCAGGATGTTTCAAAAGCTTGATAGGCTTTTCTCCCAATCGCTTCGAGCCCTCGCGTCCACACCGTTAACCTGGATGGCGCAGATTCAAGCGATTCTGTCATATACAAAGACACTTGATCCAAAACGCGTTTTACATCTCTTGAAACATGCTCGAATCTGACTGGGATATGGTTTTTTCGGAGCTGTGATGCAAAATGGAGCAAAGTCCAGCTGCCGGAGGTATCCACCGATTCTAAGGTCTTCAAGTCGAGACACACAGATTGGCTTCGATAAAATTGATTATCTCTTAAAAATTTGGAT
>JBQCDM010000004.1:0-4248 GCA_051961235.1 Nucleicultricaceae bacterium (SeqCode) | reverse complement strand
ATTGAAATTAGTGCTAGAGAAGATTATCGTAGTCTCTAAGACTTTATGTACGGAGAAGGATATAATATGCAAACAAAAAAGTTACTGATTTCAGCGGCCTTATCCCTTTTTATTGCGGGATGCTCTTCACCTGAATCTCCAAGAGTATTCTCAATAGAAAAAATGTTTTCAAAATCGCCAGCCATTACCTTAGGTGTGTCCAAAGTTGATGTTTACAATGAAGCAAGCTGTGGCTGCGACTATGAGAATTTCTTTGCGCAAGATGTTGAAAAATGGGCTCGCTCTCGCTTTATACCCACAGGATCAGAAGGACAAGGTAAAATCAAAGTCACTGAGATGAAGATTGTGGAGCGTCCTGGACAAATCATTGGCAATTTGGTGACGCCTTCAAAAGACGAGTATTTTGCGACGTTAACCGTTCGTGTTAGTGTTAATGATGCCCTTGGATTTGAGAAGTCCTATGTTGAAAATACTGTAAAACGTTCTACTTATGTTCCAGTTAATATCTCATTAGATGAACGTGAATACGCTATTCGCAAACTTATTACTGAAGTTATTGTTGAAATGGATGGACAAATCTCAAATAATATCAATGAACATTTAAGTTACAACAACCCATAAGAAAAAGAAGGTTGGTATTGTGAAGGTTTCCAAAACCATAGACATTCAACCCTGGATGCGCAGCTTAGAAGTACAAAAGTTGTTTAGCGTCTTTGAGAATGCACATGTGAATCTTCGATTTGTTGGCGGTGTTGTGCGCGATGCTCTATCGGGAAGACCCATAGATGATATTGACATTGCGACAACACTGACGCCAGACGTGGTGATGACCACCCTAACCCAAGCCGGCATTACAATGGTGCCAACCGGGTTAAAGCATGGCACTGTAACAGCCGTTATTAACAACAAACACTTTGAAATAACGACCCTGCGCACTGATATTTCATCGGATGGGCGTCATGCTGAGATTCAATATACGCGCGACTGGCTAACGGATGCCATGCGCCGAGACTTCACCATCAATGCCATGTATCTAACCTATGATGGAGACCTTTATGATCCGTTTGATGGGCTCAGTGACCTTAACGCCGGAATTGTGAGATTTATTGGTAATCCTTCACAACGCATCAACGAAGATTACTTAAGAATTCTACGCTTCTTTAGATTTTTTGCGTTTTTTGGAAACAGTGATCCCGAAGAACGAACGCTACAATCTATTGTTGAACTCAAAGATGGATTAAACCGTCTTTCATCTGAACGTATACATAAAGAATTTTTTAAACTGCTCGAAGCACCAAAACCTCTTCGATCACTTGAGATTATGCTTGCACTTTCCTTGATGCAAACCCTATTCAAATTTGATGGCAGTTGCGAAACGTTAAGTCGATTAATAGCCATTGAGGATGCTCTCGGCCTTAAAGCAGCACCTTTAAGACGCCTTCTTGCCCTCTTTGAAGGCCATTTAAGTAGTCTTGGTGAAGCTATTGACCGTATGAAACTCTCCAATGCGGAAAAGCATACAATTGTTACAACAGGCTATGCAAGGGCACACCTTACTGATCCTTTAAATATTCTATTCTATCAATGGGGTCCAAGGATTACCTTTCACGCCTTTATGCTTCAAACAGCATCCGATCGCACCAGCCAAGCTGAGGCGATTAAACACATCAAAGTTCTCATGAATCAAATGAATGATTGGGTAAGACCTACCTTCCCTCTCAAAGGTGAAGATCTTATTGAACTTGGTGTTCCAGAAGGGCCCATCATTGGCACGCTCATTCAAAAAGCTGAGATGTGGTGGCTTCAAAACCGTTGCAGTCCTTCACGCGAAGCATGCCTTAACTTTCTAAAAGACCATTTAGCGCGTCAGTGAATCTTAACTGCTGCCTCGAACCTTATGTGGGAATTTCTTGTTAACATTAAATAATTGACATGTGATCAAAAAATATTTAAGTATCATATTATTAATGTGCCATTTGTAAGTGCTAAGCAGTTTTTTGAACACTTAGTTGAGAGTGTCAATCAGGTTATAAAATGAAATCTTCTTAGCCCTCAGAAAAACTGAATGATTCAAATTGATGATCCCGAGCACTTCTTTTTTAGACTTAAACCACATGAATCTAAAAACCATAAGAGATTAACCCCATGACCAGAAAAAAAATTTATCCTTTACTTGTTCTTTCTTCGTTTTTTATGAGCCCGCTTTATGCAACAAGTGCAGAGATTGTTGATCTCAGCGAAGAACAACATCCAAAGAGCTTCACACCTTTCACATCAGTACTAAGCTCAAAAGTGCGCTGTGCTATCCATGAGCTCGAAGGCCTCGTTAAGGATGCTGACGCTCAAGAGCGTTTCAGAAAGATGTCAGAAAAAGAATTTCATGATGACAAAGATAAAGGTTCGTCAACCATCACAAAATATGTGAATTTATATAAATTTGGGTACTTCTTTTATACCGAAAAAACGAGTGGTACAGAGTATTACAAAAAGCTTTCACCTGAAGGCCTTAAAGAAGAACGACAAAGGCTTCAGCAAAATCGACTTTCAGAGCTTGTTGCCATGCATAAAAAAGGTAATTTTTTAGAAAACGGCAAGGTGCTACAATTGATCGATGATATCAGTCAACATGGTCAAAGAGCATCCAAGCGTATACCTGATGCATTGCCTCCAATTGACTTTAAAACAACGCTTGTTCGAACAATGGGCATGACTACACGCAGCTTAAAATCCCAACCTGTCGATAAAAGGCATCATCAAAGCGAATTTGTAGAACCAATCTCCGGACGTTTGTTTCAGTTTGATCTTAAAACAGACTATTCTCTAAGGACTGCAAGCGGTGTAAAAGTAGTTTATCCTTATGATTTAACGAATGACGCGTTAAACTGGGAAGTAGATTTTGAGGGCCGTGAGGACAATCAATTTACCTATTCCAACTTCCTTCGACGCGATGGACAAAAAATAACTATTGCAAACATCAAGCTCTTAAAAATGTAATTTAGCTCTTGGAGGGTTCAAAGACCCTCCAACAAAATATTTAATATTTTCTAAACACCCTTTAAATAATACAAAAAAATATTTACAAATCGACAATAGAGCCATCTCTCAATCTCTCAGTATGGGCAACTAAAAGGCATTTTTTTATAATTTAAATACACTTCAATACCAATAGATCCATTACAAGGGACATTGTAGAATCTACAAAATGTTTTTTAGACATTTTTTTATTGCCAAGTAACTTTTTTTTGCCTATACGTTATTTGCCTAGGGGTTGTGCCATAAGACGATGTGGCCAATTTAACACTAAAAAAGGAATAGAAGATGAATTTAAAATCTCTAAAAATTTCTACAGCATTGATTGCAATGCTCGCAGCAGCACCAGCATTTGCTACTGACACAGGATTTGGAACTGATGAACCACAATCAGAACTAAAGCGTACTGCAAAACGCGGCTCAACTAAAGCTAAAAAGCAACACGCGCCAAAAACTCATACTGCCTTAAATTTTAGCAGTCACTCCGGTGGTGACGTATTCTCAGAGGACGAAGACGACCTTAGAGATCATGGATTCGGCAAAAGAGGACAACGTCCAACTGGCCTTCAGAAAAGAATAGAAGAGAATATGGAATTCTTGTCTGGAGATGCTGTTGATCAACCTCGTCACGCTCTTGCTGATAAACCTGTTGAGGAATTGGAATTTATATCCTCCAGAAAAACTTCTCTCGATGACTTTAGTGATGATGAAGGTGGAGACGAACACGACGATACGCGTCTCGAAATTCAGAAAGCTCAAAAAAACCTCAAGAAAACTACTAAATCTCATGAAGACAGCGCAAGCAGTTCTGGCAGTGATGATGAAGATTACGACGGTGGATTATCACCTAAAAAAGGCGGTAAAGAGTTTGCTGGTTATGATGAAAATGAGGAAGAAGGTCATCCTTATGGTCGCAGAGATGAAGACGCAGTTCCCACTATAGAAGAGTTGCCAGAATTTAATGAAGCTCGCAATTTCTTCCTGAATTTTGCTGCAAGAGAAGCAGGTGTAGAAAGCCAAGAGCAATTTGATGTGTTTGCAGCAGCGAACTCCTCAATTTTTGGAAAAGCCATCCTAGAAGTTCTCGAGAAAGTGAAAGATCATGTTGTATCAGCACCTACTGATGTCGTAGAGATCGTTGAGAAACCTAAGGCTCCAGCTAAGACTGTGACAGCTCCAAAAGCTACAGGGAAGACTGTGACAGCTCCAAAAGCTACA
>JBQCDM010000003.1:0-8303 GCA_051961235.1 Nucleicultricaceae bacterium (SeqCode) | reverse complement strand
GGTTGATTGTTAAAATAAAGCTTACCGTTTACGTACTCAACTTCACCAATTTCCATATTGTTAACATAACGATTTTTGCTTTCGTTAAGACCTGTCAGATTTTTTTGAACATCATTCAGCTGATCGGTCAGTGTTAGTTTGTCGCCCGTTCCATCCGTCGTTGGTTCATTGATGAGACTTTGCAGTTCAAATTTATTTTGAAGGGTATCCAGGCCACCTGAGAGTGTTTCGAAATTCTGTGAAAGATTTTTATAATCTTGATGAGAGAGAACGTTCGATGATTGCATTAGCAATTCTTTGTTTTCATTCAATGAATTTTTAAGCTGATCAAAGTTACCCAAAGTTTGGCTCAGATTTTCTAAGCTCGCCTCAGTTTGCGCAATTGATTGGTCTTTAAACACTCTATTCTTTTCAAGAATAAGCGGATCCTTCTCATAGGCATTAAATTGACTATCCAGGATGCTGGCGTTCTCTGTTAATAATGTTGAAACACCACTCAGTTGATCAGGTTGCGCATCAAGCTGGTTTGTAATCCCCTTAAGCGCTTGAGCATTTTGGCTAATCGCTTGGTTCAATTGTGTTATTTGCTGAGGCGTTAAGTTTTTCTGACTGAGCAGCGTACGAATTGCTTTTGTCGTTGCTGTCACAGCAGCTAAGTCATTAGAAATTGTTGTCGTTGTATTTTGTAGCGCCGTATTATCTTGCGTTAACTGATCTAAGCTACTTGTCAATTCCTTATGATTTGCAACCGTCACATCGGGCGGCACGCCTAGAAAACGTGCTAAATCAAACTGAATAGGAATGGTCATGGTTTTTGGAATATCAATCTTTAATCCGCCACCAAAATCAGCTGGAACAACAACTTCACCATCAACATCAACGCCTGCCTGATATTGTGTATCTACAGAAGGTGTATGCTCAACAAGCAAGTCAGCACACAAATCCGATGTAATCTTAATAGGTATATTCGCTTGATCCTCAGATGCACAAACAGCAGAAGCCAAACAACACGTTAACAATAATATCTGAACACCACGCATAACATAATAATACACTTAGTTTCTATTAGTCACATTCTTTTATATACGTGTGAAATGGTCAACTAAAGCGCATCGTTTTACAAAGTTTTTACAACGAGCGTTACATTTTTGCATGTGACGCTCGTTTTTTCTGAATGCTGGACAGAATTACTCTATAATGATTTGAAGAGATTAAGACGCTTTTAAAAATGCATCTTTGTCTTTTTTCTTAGCAATTCTCTTTTTAAGAATATGGGAGGCTCTAAATGAAAGTGTTTTACGCGGCGTAATCATGACTTCCTCGCCTGTTTTTGGATTTCTTCCAACGCGCTCTCTTTTGGAACGAATCGAAAAACTGCCAAATGCAGATAACTTAAGCTGACCATCATTGATGAGTCCACGCGCCATCTCTTCTAGTATTGTTGAAAGCACCGAAGATGCTTCATGCTTTTGAATGCCGACATGTTGCGCGATAGATTCGGAAAGTTCCATGCGTGTCAGCGTCGAATCGGACATTATTACCTCTCCTTAATTTTTTCTTATTAATTTATATGCAGGCAGGGTTAGGGTCAACCTCTTTTTAATATTCATAAATAATATAAAGAAAATAAATAAATACTCAATGCAAGTCTTTTTACCAGATGACAATAAACACTATATTTTTTACAATGAATTTTATCTCATGAACTCAAAAAAAATTTATTTTTTCAGATAGATGAAAAAATGATGCGTTTATTTTTTTCCTAACTTCTTTTAAAGGCAATTCTCTCTTGCATCTCTCTCTTCCTTACCCGCATAAGGAACTCACTAATAATCAGTTTTTTATTATATCGTCCACTATTTTGTGGCTTCTAGTTGAAAATTAACAAATTTCATTTCAATGTGTGATTATGAACACATCCCCCTTGATTTCATTTTTTGTTTCCGCTATAGCTGGCCTCGTTGATCATTAGGTGATCAATTCCTCTAAAATTTGAGGGCGCATAGCTCAGTGGGAGAGCACTACGTTGACATCGTAGGGGTCGCTGGTTCAATCCCGGCTGCGCCCACCATTGTTCGACTTATTGGCCAAAAACTTCTAGTGTAGGATCTTAAATCTTGCTTAGGAATATGAGTTCATCCATAGTAATTACTGCTTTGAAACCGTGATAAAAGGAACTATTCGATGGCAATTATGCATGACGGTTGGATCCGTGAACAATCCTTAAAAGGTATGATTGAACCCTTTGTTGACAGACAAAATACAAAGGGACAGATTTCCTATGGTTTATCATCATATGGTTATGATGCACGTGTCTCGACAGAGTTTAAGATTTTCACAAACGTCGATGGTGCTATTGTTGACCCTAAAAATTTTTCACCCACAAGCTTTGTAGAGCGTGACACAGAAGTCTGCATCATCCCACCCAATAGTTTTGCGCTTGCGCGCACCGTTGAATACTTTCGTATCCCACGCGACGTTTTAGTGATTTGCCTTGGCAAATCAACCTATGCCCGCTGTGGTATTATTGTAAATGTGACGCCGTTGGAGCCTGAGTGGGAAGGTCATGTAACACTTGAGTTTTCAAATACCACCCCCTTGCCAGCCAAAATTTATGCTAATGAAGGGGCATGCCAATTTTTATTTCTTAAAGGTGCTGAGGCCTGCGAAATCTCTTATAAAGATCGCAATGGAAAATATATGATGCAACGGGGTGTTACACTTCCTCGTGTTGTGAATGATTAAGTATCTTTTGGGTAATGTGTTCATTTTAAGATTATATAGAATAGGAGAAAAGCGTGCATAAAATTAAGATTATTGGGGGGACCCCGCTTCGTGGCCAAATCACAGTTTCTGGTGCCAAGAATGCAGCCCTACCTTTGATGTGTGCAAGCCTCCTTACAAAAGACACACTCACACTCGAAAATGTACCAGGGCTCAATGATATTTCAACATTGCTTGATCTGCTGAAACATATGGGCGTGGAAGCGTCAAATCCAGACACGCAAAATCCCCATACTATTTGCTTTAAAGCTGAGACAATTCATGACTCGATTGCACCTTATGATTTAGTCCGCAAGATGAGAGCCTCCGTCTTAGTACTTGGCCCACTCGTGGCGCGCACAGGCTTTGCGCAAGTATCCCTGCCTGGAGGATGCGCAATTGGAACACGTCCCATTGATCTGCATATTAAGGGATTGCAGCAAATGGGTGCTGAGATTGAATTAAGCGATGGGTATGTTACAGCAAGAGCGCCGCAAGGATTAAAAGGGGCAACATTTTCTTTCCCTGTGATTTCAGTCACAGGCACAGAAAATTTGATGATGGCCGCCACCCTTGCTAAAGGCACAACACGCCTCGTTAATGCAGCGCTTGAGCCAGAGATTGTGGATCTCGGCAAATGCCTCATCGCCATGGGCGCTAAGATCACTGGCCTTGGAACGAGCACTATTGAAATTGAAGGCGTCGAGGCGCTACATGGCGCAACACATCGCATTCTACCAGACCGCATTGAGATGGGCACCTATATGATGGCAGCCGGCATCACACGGGGCGATATTGAGATTTTGGGTGGAGATCTGAGTTTAATTCCAACCGCTGTCGATGTCCTTACACAAATGGGATTGACCATCACACCAACAGACAAAGGGTTTCGTGTTCAAGGACCAGATAGACTTAAGCCTTTTGATGTGACAACTGAGCCATATCCTGGATTTGCAACAGATCTCCAAGCGCAAGTCATGGCTCTTGCAACGATTGCAGATGGCGCATCCATCATCCAAGAAACTATTTTTGAAAATCGTTTTATGCACGTTCCAGAATTAAAACGTATGGGCGCTGACATTACTGTTATCGGCAATGCTGCAATTGTGCGTGGAAAGAAAGCGCTTAACGGCGCGCCTGTTATGGCGACAGACCTTAGAGCATCCGTTTCATTAGTGCTTGCAGCACTTGCTGCAGAGGGTGAGACGACCATTAGTCGCGTTTATCATCTTGACCGCGGATACGAAAAAGTGGAAACTAAACTAAAAGCTTGTGGCGCAAAAATAGAACGCCTAGAGGGAGATATCAGTGACCACCCAGAATACGCCGCTTAAACTTAAGGCTTTAGACTATAAAGATTTAAGAGTCATCTCAGCTTGCCTGCAAGATGCTTTATTGTTCCCATCCATGATGCATTTTCATAAAAACGAAAATGTATTCGTGGTGTTGGCCAATCGATTTTGTTGGGAAAAGGACCCGATCCTTCATGAAGGACAAAAGCTTCACCATCGTGTGCATAGTGGGGTTTATTTTTCCCATGTCAATCGTGTGCGCCTTCACGGCATCCATCCTGTAGATAACAAGCATGATGTCCATGCGTTACTTGCCGTTCATGGTGATGTGACAGGTGAGATTCATCTTCTTTTTTCTGGTGGAAAGGCTATTTGCCTTCACGTGGAAAAAATCAAATGTCATTTGAAAGATCTGCACGAACCTTGGTGGACGCACCAGAAGCCTGAACATATTTTTGATCAAGCTGCGTAAGATATAATAATAAATAATATCGCAGGGAAAAATCCATGTCCACGGACCTTAAAAATAAAATTTTAGCAATAACAACACCTGTTATTGGTGAAATTTATTTTCATTATCGTGATATTAATCGTGAACAACCCTATCGTGTTAAAGCCATTGCGCTTAGAGAAGAGAGTCTAGAGCCTACTGTTATCTATGAAGCTCTTTATGGGGAAAAACTCATTTGGGACCGACTTTTGAAAGACTGGAATACATCTGTACTTTTTCAAAATGAGATAGTGCCACGATTTACAAAGGAATAGTTTTTCTCAATAAAACATTTCTCCAAGCCAATTTCTGGCGGTTTGATCTCCCTTGCTTTTCATGCTATGTGTCAGAAATAGTGTTGTTTTTTAAAGGGAGTTACAGAAAAGAATGTCTATTCAAAAATATTTTCTGATTGGTTTGTCATTGCTCACAGTATCCAGCACATCCCTTAATGCAGTACCTTCAAACCCTGATGTAACTTTTTTCTTATATGACGCTGGTGAAACAAAAGCTCTTGAGCCCATTTTGTCACTGCTCAAAAATCAAAATAAAATCGTCAATGTTCTTGCTGTTGGTACAGCAGCCACATTGATAAAAGATCAAGATATTCTCATTGATCTCGAAAAAGATTGTGGTATTACGACAAAAATTACAGCAGACAATTGGAAAAGAGATCAAAAGCTGAATGAAGCAGAGGTTGCAAAGCTTAAAAATTGCATTAAGCCCTCTGTGCTCGTGGCCGGATATAATTCTGCAGTACAAACTCAACTTCTTGAGGCTCTAAAACCAGCGAACACCACAACAGTCGTGTTTTACGATAGCTTTAATCCACCTGCTGCTTGCACATCACCCGATAAATCCGAATGCTATGCTCTAAATGCTGCAGAGGCAGCAGATGTTCTGCTGGTGAGCACCTATGAACTACGCGATATCTTTCAGAAACTAAGCCCTCAGCGTTGCTTTGCCTTTGGAAACCCTACCTTAGAAAGCTGGAAGAAAGAGATCGATCAAACAGATAAAAATACGCTTATTGACTCATTGAAGATTAACACCTCAAAACCCGTCATCCTCTATGTGGGCGGGTATGGCGATGATTATGAAAGTTCTTTTAATCTCTTTCTTGATGCGGTGAAAGACCTAAAGAATTATGAGATTTTGGTGACCATTCACCCAAAAGCAAATGGACAGTTTGAGCAAAAAGAGATTGATGCGCGCAGCCTCTCTCACATTAAAATTATGCCTAAAAACATCCCCACCCCATCTCTTGCAAGCATTGCAACGCTTGTTACAACGCAACGCTCAACAGCAGGTGTGCAAGCACGCTTTGCAGGGCTTCCTGTGATCTACCTTGATGTGCATCCAGAAAAATACACCAACTTTCTGATTGATGCTAATTTGGTAGGACACGTTTCATCTCCTGAGGCTTACATTGATGAACTGGCAATCATCAAAAACCAACCAAGGACTGATGAAGAACCTTTAGGGAAAAAGTTGGGTATTCCTCAAAATGCTGCCGAAAAAATTACAGAATATCTTATCTCCCTTATCCGCGAGACTCCCTCGTCTAAGCTGTAACTCGATCATTGATACGGATCAGGTAACAGCAAAAACAAGCCTGAATGCGCGCATTGGAGACGATATCGCCTCTAGCACATCATTCAGGATGTCAAGGGTAACAAACACCTTATCTTATAACGCCTCTTATAAAACCTCGTTCGATGCAAGATTAAGTCTCTGTTGGGCCGTTGTTGATAAGGGCTGTGTTCTTACTGTTATTTTTCTCGATGATTGAGGAGTCTTGCGCGGGCTCGGTGGTACAATAAGATTTTTTTCTACTTCTGGTGCCACATTTTCCTTTTGACACCCTGAGATTCTATAAAGTTCGTCATAATGCGCTTCTTTAACTTTATTATTTCTACCAAACTGCAAATAATAAAGGGTTTCATTGGCGCGTGCTGCTGTCATGCACTTTAGGTCGATTGGTAAAATATTCTCACAATAAAATGAAAGATAGCGCTTTCGTAGATAATTACTTGCAACTATTAAGCCTTGTGCTGCTGCATCCGTATAATATCGATTGGCTTGACTGGAGAGAAAATTCTGCATCATTATCAGGTTATGATCAGCTCTTTCATGTGGAGCTAAATGTTTTGCTATAACATCTGGCAACTTAAACCCTAACATTCTCATCTTTTCGTATGCATGCATGCCTGGAAACTCTCCCCAAATATTATCCATACGTGCATGGGGCCGCATATCATCAAGGATACCCATTTTTCCATCCTGTTCTTCAACAGAAGGATGATAAAATGAGCTCACTTTTTTACCATCCCAGTTCGCCTTATAAAGCCAGTTCAAATAGCGCGCAACAACTACATCTTGAAGAACATCTAGAGAAGCTGTCGTTGTGTCCGTATCTCTTTTAACAAATAGTTCTGCTGTTTCCTCAGGGAAGTGTTTATTAACAACGATCCGTGCATTTGACTTGATGTACGTCCACATATGATACGGATAAGAGAGAATCTCTGTTTGATTAAGTCTCCATTGAGGATTATCCGTTTTTTCCTCACCTACATAAGATTCATACCCCCATACGCCATCAACAATCCTAATTTTTGTCGATGCAATAGAAATATCCCAACGAGGATGTGCTTCATTGTATTCACTATTACTTTCCACAAATCGATGACGACGCATCCAGCCCAAGATAGCATTAACACGATACGATTTTGTTGATTCCAATTCTTGGTCAATAAAATTAATCAAATCGACAGGAAATGGTCGTGTTATAAGTGTCATAATGTTAGGCAGAAAAAAAGGAGTATGTGCCCGCCTATTCATTGCAATTGCTGCAATCACGCGCGGCCAGTACGCTCTAATTTCCGCATCATCATGAGATTTTTCTTTTAACTCTTTAAGAATATCAACAATATTATCAATGAGGGCGCCGTGACGCCTCTTTTCTTCTTTTTTTCTTTGAAAGGACTCTTCGCTCATTAAGAAATTAGCGAGTTGCACCGAATAACGAATCCCTTGACTGGATGGAGTAGAAATCTGGAGTTTTTCAGTAAAAAACAACAACGTTTTTTTTGCTGCAGCTTCAAAATCAACAACTGCTGGTCGTGGCATTTGTTGTTCTGATCGCGGTATTGTACGCGTTGATGTAGAAGAGCAATTATTATGATCTTCTGAAAGTGTAGATTTTTCCTCACTTGCAGTTTTGTCTATTGCTTTCCCAAATTGATACTCCCCTCCTATAACTGCAGGGGCAAGATGCTCAGCTTTATGCTCTGAATCATCCATGTTTTTTGGTCGGCACGATAAACTTACTTGAACAGGACATGCTGAATTTAGAGATCTCTCACCTGAATTTAGAGATCTCTCACCATCCTCTTCTGATATCACAAGCGTATGAGATGCATAGAGCGGATAATGCAAGACGAGAGCTGAAGTGAAAATTAAGTGAAGTGGGATTTTTTTCTTATTGTTCATTCATTTGCCATTACGGTTATTAATTATTCCCACCTCCTTATCAGAAAATGCTATAGTGGTAAATATAGTTAAAATTTTAGGTAATATTTTTTTGTCCACTTGATCTTAATGGCTACTACAGCAAACGACGCAGGATGGTCTCTAGATCATTAGCCCGTGGTTGTAGCATGTATTCAGGACAATAGTGCGCAATAAAAGCTTCAAGTGTTGCATCAAATGCACCCTCTTGATTTTCGTCAAAAACATAACCCCAATTGGACAAAAGT
>JBQCDM010000002.1:0-5059 GCA_051961235.1 Nucleicultricaceae bacterium (SeqCode) | reverse complement strand
TGTTACATTCATGGTCATTTTAGCGAACTCTAAAACACAAATAAGGTCGTACTTATTGACCCATTGTTTTTCATTCACATGAACAGAAGTGACCGTTGCACTAAAAAGAGACCGAACAGACTGATCCTTAGCGTCCGCAAAATCTTCGCTCGCTCTTGATGCATTGGCACTCCATAAAAAAACGCTACAAACAACAGTAAGGGAAGAAGTAAAAAGAACTTTACGCATAAAAAACCACCTCATTCACATAATTAGATTTTTCTAGAGATTTCAGCACCACTAACATGCTTTTTAATAAAATACAAACTTTCCTGGCTTTTTGATGCTCTGTTCAATCGTGAATTTAGAACGGCATCCCCGTTGATTTTTATTCAATAATTTGATTGTGTAATGAAGAAAAAAAACTTTATAAACTACCAAAGGATTAGCCTTAATGTCAGGTTTGGGTCGTTTTTTAATTCCCCTTTTTATGCTCACTTGGGATTCTGCCCAACACCCCTTAAGCGCCTCAGCCACTTCACATGATAGCCTAGAGGACCTTCTTGAACGCACAAGTAAGTTAGTTTTGCGTCCTCAAAGCCCCTCATCAGCAGACACACCCACATTCCAAGAAAAAGCAAAGCGGAAAGACAATCTATGGTCCCCCCTTGCAAAAACATATGATCAGCAAGGCATTCGGATCCCAGAGCATGTTAAAAGCTCACAACTTCCAAAAATTTTATGCTTCAGCACCGATGACGACCGTAGCCTTACCATCTATCGCGATCGATCTGCATATAATCAATCCATCTACTATGATCCCATCTACTACCATGTTTATTGCTTAAGCGATGTTTATACAAAGCGCACTTCCCCAAAGGGTGTCATTTTTCATGTTTATGGGGGAGCCAAGTATATTGAAAAACAAGAACCAGAACATACGTCGAATGAAATTATGCTGGCGCGGGATGGATACATTGTCTATAGCATTAATACAAAAGGTGTTGAGACTAAAGGCGAATGGTTTAGAACACTTCAGGGCCGTGCAGGCGGACTTTTTACAACGATTGACGATATTAATTATTTTGCCTATCTCTTAAGATATGGACTAAAAGATTCGTCAAATCGAAGCCCCTACTTAAGCTCTCATATTGAAGAAAATATCCCCTTTATCCTTTTAGGATCAAGCATGGGAGGACATGTGACACTCCTCATTGCAACATCAAGCCATAATAGCCTCTATGTTCCCTACTTCAGAAAAAAAATTCAAACAGACAATCTTTTCGATGGTTACATCTCTCTCATGCCTATTGTTGATGTTCATGGCGATGTTGTCTCGAGCAGTTCTGGCGGACAATCACGCCTCACGTATTTTACAAGTACCCAGTGGCAAGAAAAAAAGTTTTCAGAATGGATGAAGAATGCTTACACCGTCTACAATCCATTCTTATCCGAAATGGATAATCAACTCTTTTCCCCCCTCTACCGCGCCGATAAACTTCATGCGCCCACTTTCTTATTTCATGGTCTTCGAGATACAAACGTTTCTCCAGAACAAACCATTGCATTTTATGAAGCGTGCCGTAGATATGGAACAGATAAATGGCTTACCGTGTGTTACGATCCCGAGGGCCAACACAAATACCCCAGTGAATTTATTGACACCTATAACTTTTATGAATCCGTTTATCAGTTTCTTGATCACGTAATCGAAGCAAAACACCAGGGGGAATTATATACATTGAGTGACGATGAACAAGATTTGGCCTACAGTTCAACACGACTTGCCCATTATCTTATCAACGCTCAGACGGATTTGTACAAAAATCTTGCAACTTCCTTTGCTTACGCGGCTGCAGAATCTTATTTCACCTATAGTGTTACAACAACAGATCCCAAAGCAGCATGGAGAAATTATGCTGTAGGTCATCCCATTGAATTCTATAAAGCACTCATTGAATGCCATGTTCATGAAGCATTGAGCACGCTTAACAAAAGAGGCCGAGAATTGCTCGAGATAAAAAAACAACGCGTCAATCACGTGAATGCCGCCATTCAAGCCCTTCTTGAAATCCATCGAAAACCAACCAAAACACAACTTAAGGCAGAGCTGAAATTTATATTGGATCATCCGGCAAGCACACCTCTAAAGCCACCCCTTACGACGACAACGATCTCAGGGCAAGCATACTCTTGGACTGAGATTGTCAAAACAACCTTTCCGACCCAAATACTTTCTGAGTATAAAAAGATTGCGCCTCTATTTTATGCTCTTTTCCAGTGGTTTAATAAGAGCGACGCGTATAAGGGTTATCAACGCTTTATACGTCTCAACAAAAATATCTTTAAACAATTTCAAGAAATCATAAGAATCAAAAAAGATGCAACAAATTAACTCTGTCTCAAATTATTTTTACCGAACATCTTGAATAATACGATTGAATGACCAAATTAAAAATACAAAGGCAGCAAGGGAAACTTCTCCAAAGCCGTCTTTAACATTATATCAGATACGATTGACGATTAATGATTGTGGCACCCCCTACCCTTTTCTTATAACCACAATCTCCATGGGGATAAGTTTTGAACATCCCCTATATCACACTCATCACTGCATCTATGCAGATGAGTGACTTAGAGAGCCTGATGTTTGTCCCTCCCCCATCAGGCTCTCCTCTATTCTCCATGCAACAAAAGCTTAAAGATTTTTATAATTTACTCGTCTTCTTACGCAAAAAGTATTATCAATTATTTTTATGCTAGGCTTTGACAACTTTGATGTTATATATAATTCTATGGAAGAGAATAATTTTACTTCCGCATTTGGCAAGTGTAGAAAAGGATTCTTGAATGGATCTTGAAAAACTCAAGGTATTTCATATCGTTGCAACAAAAGGCAGCGTTTATAAAGCATCTGAAAAGCTTAATCTTGCACAATCCGCTATTAGTCGTTCTATTAGACTCCTTGAAGAGAGTTTAGAGACAAAGCTCTTTGTGCGCGTTCAATCAAAAGGTATGACGCTAACCCATACAGGCCAAATTCTATACGAAAAAGCGAATGAAATTCTAAAAGCCGCCAAAGAAGCAGAAGAGTCTATATTAGACCATAACAAAGATCCTTCAGGTGTTTTAGAAATTGTTGGAACGCATGGATTTATCAACAACTGGTTTATGCAACATGTTCCTGAATTTCTTGAAAAAAATCCAAAGATTAGGTTCTCTCTTATAGGCTCCACACATCTCACTCTTGCAAATAGCACAGCAGATGTTTGTATCGCATCTTTTGGTTCTGAAGGCCCAGAATTTAACAAAGATTACCTTTGGACGATCCGTTATAAAATCTATGCGAGCAAAGAATATTTAAAAAAGTTTGGTCATCCTAAAACACCGAAAGAACTCAAAGACCATAGGATCATTGTTTATAGTAAAAATAGTGGCTTTGGTATACGTCATGACAACTGGCTCTTGAACTTTGGTGTCGAACCAGAGGGTGAGCCCCATGATCCCTATATGTATATTAATTCTACAGATGGAATGTTTTACGCCATTAAAGCGGGACTTGGCATCGGCGCTGTTGTTGAGGATTATGTGCAGCCATCAAAAGTTGATGTTGTTGAGCTATTTCCCGACGAAGGTTACAAAGACATTCATATTTATTATTGGTACCGTTCTCATATGAAGCATTCCAAGAGAATCACCACACTGCTTGAATATCTAAAACAAAAAATTGGCGAACAAGGTGTGCGCAATATAGAAAGCCCATCCATATCTTTCGACCATTAAATTACGCTTCATCAAGCAAAGATTCGCGTTCTCTTAGAGCAATCTCAACGGTTGTGATTTTTTTGCGATCCAATACGAGCCCAACGGATCCTGAGCACACGCCTAAGGCAGCGCGTCCAAAAACCTCATAACGCCAACCCTCAAGGGCCAACACTCCAGCTTTGGTTGACAAAGCTGCAATTTTCTCCAGATCTGGCGTTGTTGCTATTAGTTTTTCAGCAACCCGGTGCTCAAGAGATTTTGCCTTAAGAAGAACGCGCAACAAATCAACACTCGTACCAAGATTATTGAAAGACGCAGGCTTAGATGGCAATTTAGGCCAAAGATCCTGAGGCACAAGGCTTGCTTTGTTTAATTCTAAGAACATGCCGTTGATTACCCGTTCTGCAAGACCTTTTTGGAATCGCTTTATGACATCTTCCAAATCTTCTGGTTTTTTAACACTAGACAAGGCAGCATAGGCCATAACTTCATCGCGAATCATACGCGCCCGCGGACAATTGGCCTTCTGTGCTTCGCGCTCTCGAAAAGCAGCAAGTTTTTGAAGACGCACCAGATAAGCAGAGTCCGTTCTAAGGGGTTTAATTTTTTTCCAGAGATCATTTTCTTGAACTTGATACGTCTTTTCAGCTGTTAAAACATTCATCTCCTCGTCAATCCAAGATGTTCTTTCTTCTTTTTCAAGAATTTGAAGCAGTTTTTCGTAAATAACCCTCAAATGTATCACATCAGAAAGGGCATATTTTAGTTGCTTTGTTGTAAGAGGGCGTTGAATCCAATTTGAAAAACGCGCTGATTTATCTATGACTGTTTGCGCAATATCGTTCACAAGCGCTTCATACCCAACCGATTCTCCATAACCACAAACCATGGCTGCAATCTGGGTATCAAAAATAGGAGACGGAATCTCATTCATGAGATAATAAAAAATTTCAAGATCTTGGCGCGCCGCATGAAAGACTTTAACAATGCGCACATCCCGCATCAATTCAAACAAAGAAGATAAATCTATACCACTTGCAAGGGGATCAATCAGAATCGATTCTTCAGATCCGCCAATTTGTATAAGGCATAATTTGGGGTAATAGGTGCTCTCACGTACGAATTCTGTGTCTACTGTCACAAAGCCCTGCTTTGATGACTCCACTTCTGTTATCCGCGCAATAACTATCTCTAGATCCGCTGTTGTTGTAATTAATTTCATGCCTACTCATTTTGTCTAAAAATTTTGAAATACACTTCTAGCATATTCATAAATAAATTGCTATTTTGACGATTAATTTTTATGAGAATTGAC
>JBQCDM010000001.1:0-2673 GCA_051961235.1 Nucleicultricaceae bacterium (SeqCode) | reverse complement strand
TAAGATCAGCACTATGTAAGTTCTGATTTATTTGTTCTAAGGCGCACTCAAGCAGAAAATGCGTGAATCCAATCTTATGATTTGAGCGCGGTTCTTCATAGACATTATTCGTGGCGCCAATATAGAGATCTTGTCCTTGAGGCGTGACATGAAGGCCGCATGCGCCTGATCGATTGGGGGTTCGAATAACATGACGCACGTTATGTTTTGGATCTTGGGAGACGACGAGAGAGCACCCCATGCCACTTAAAAGCCGTGGGATGTTGCGTGAGATCTGTGGCAATGTATCAATCAGTTTTTGGCTATAACTTCCTGCGGCAATCACAAAGTGACGCGCACTTATAGTATCACCCTGGTCTGTAGCGAGGGATACCACAGCATGATTAGTCACATTAAAAGATAGGGCTTTTTGATTAATAAATGTGACATTACAGTGTTTTTGCAAAATGCCTTCTAAGGCATTGATGACGCGTCCTGAATTAATACACCCTTCGTTTGGAAGATAAAGAGATCTTAAGGGTCTGCAATCTTCAACAGGATTGAGTCCTGGAATAGATTGAGGATCAACCTCTTCGTAAGTTTCTTGGTGTTGTTTTAAGGTATTTAAAATCGCATTAAAGTTTTCTGAATCTAAAATACCAGACTTAGCATTAAGGATAACGAAGGTGCCATCTTGAATGGTTAGCTTTTCTGATTCTGGTAAAAAATCGTTGATGCTTTGAATCCAAGAATCCCATTTCTTTGAAGCCTTAAGAGCGTTCTCAAACTTTTCTTGACCTGCTTTTGATTTGAGAGATGTGGATGTCAGCTCAGCATAAGCATTAAGCATGGCGCCCGCTGCCACACTTGCGCTACCTTCTCTGTGAGTTGGCGCTACGATTGCTATTTTTAATGTGGGATCAAGACGAAATAATGAGAATGCTGTTGAAAGACCTAAAATTCCATTACCGATAATGGCAACGTCATACGTCATGACTTAATCCCTTTGAATAAGATTTAAGTATCCGCAGAATGAATACGTAAAACCTAATTTATAAATATGAAGTATTTGTTTTTTACTCAAAAATATTCTCATTTGTCAAATATTACTTGAATGAGAAAAATTAATACCCATATAGAATCGATTGGTTTTTTAATGCGGCCTTATGGGATTATAGAGCTTAATAGTGGTTGATAAAAATGTAATGAGCTTTTTTTGTAAGCATTTTTTAAGGAAATTTAATTAAGGTTTGTTCCTCACGACTTTGGTTTTACCTTCATACTCCCAACTTTTTTCCAAATACTTCCGCTGCAGCTCTTAATGGCTCGTCAGCTAAATGGGCGTAACGCTGTGTTGTAGACGCTTGAGTGTGTCCTAAAAGCTTTCCAACAATACTTAGGCTGAGTCCACTTGAGACAAGATGCGATGCATGCGTGTGACGTAAGTCATGAATACGTAAGTCTTTTATGCCAGCTTCTTTTAAAACGGTTTTCCAGAAGGTTTTGATTTCTTGTAAGGGCTTTCCTTCAACTTTACCTGGAAAAAGAAAAGGAGAGTACTCTACGTGAAGAGATTTTAATTGGAGCAAAACATCTACAGCCTGTTCTGACAAAGGTAAATGTTCTTTCCTCTTTTGTTTTGTTAAATGAGACGGTTTTGTCCATATGCCTTTCTTAAGATCAAATTGGTCCCAAGTTGCATTTAAGAGCTCACCCTTTCTGGCACCAGTAAGGAGGAGAAGCTTAAAAACAAAAGCTGTAAAATGGGTGGGATAGCGATCAAGGACGGACCAGATTTTCTCTAGTTCCTTATCATTTAGCCATCGATCTCTTTTTTCTTCTTGGTACTTCTCAATGCTTAAAGCTGGGTTGTCTTCCATCCACCCCCAATCTTTGGCTAAATTAAACATTTTACTCAACAAAGATCTCACCCTGTTTGCAAGATAAGGTGTGTCTTTAAGTGTTTTTTGAAGCTGTTGTAGTTCGTGGGAGGTAACTTCATTAAGCTTCAGAACACCTAATTTAGGTAAGATGATAGCGCTGAGCATATGTGCGTCATTCTTTAAGCTTTTAGGGCGTTTATTTGTTTTGGCATAAAGCTCCATATAGTCTCTTGCTAGATCTTGTACACTCATTTGCTTTTTTGCTTGTTTGTGATTATGCGAAGGGTCATCTCCTCGTGCCACATCGCCTAAGATCATTCTCGCTTGTTCTCGAGCTTGCTCCGTGGTGATAACACCATGCACACCCATTTTTTTTCGACGCGTTCTCCCGAATTGATTGCGATATTGAACAAAGTACGTGCGTCTTCCCGTTGGAAAAACACGAAGCCCATAACCCTTTAATTCAGAATCCCAGACAAAGATTTCTTGCCCCTCAAGAGGAGAGATACTTTCAACCTGGCGCTTTGTTAGTTTTGTTGTGATATTCATGGTTATATAGTTGGATTAATGCTCATATGTTTATGGTTTCTATCATAAATGGTGGCAAATGAACACAAAAAAACGGAAGCAAAACGGAAGCAACTGGGAGAGATTCAGCGAGATTTTTATAGACCAATGTCGACTTATGATTGATGAAAAGCCCCATAAAATATACTATTTTCTACAATTCCATCTCGAGGTAGACGTGTAGAGCATCTGATTTGTAATCAGAGGGTCGCGAGTTCGAATCTTGCAACCGGCACCACTTCCC